>JAGBCG010000141.1 GCA_017938055.1 Clostridia bacterium | reverse complement strand
TGTTGCTTCTTGTTGATGCATTTGAGGGAACAATGCCACAGACAAGGTTTGTACTGCAGAAGGCACTTGAGCTGGGTCATAAAGTAATAATTGTTGTGAATAAGGTAGACAGACCCGGTGCACGTCCCATAGAGGTTGTAGACGAGGTGCTTGAGCTTCTTATAAGCCTTGATGCAAGTGACGAACAGCTTGACAGCCCTGTAGTGTTCTGTTCGGGAAGAAACGGTACAGCATCCCTGTCACCTGATGTACAGGAGGAAAATCTGATTCCTTTGTTTGAGCAGATTATAAATCATGTGCAGGGACCTGAGGTTGATGAAGATGGTCCGGCACAAATGCTTGTTTCTTCCATTGATTATGATAACTTCATTGGAAGAATTGCGACGGGAAGAATTGAAAGAGGCACCGTTAAGAAAAATATGAATGTTACGGTGTGCCACCATCATGGTATACATGACAACTATAATGCAAAGATAGTAAACCTTTTGACGATAGACGGACTTAAAAAAGTTAATGTTGATGAGGCAAAAGCGGGAGATATTGTTTGTGTTTCGGGTATTGACCAGGTTACAATAGGTGATACTCTGTGCGATACAAGTATGCCTGAAGCATTGCCTTTCTGTAAAATTTCAGAACCCACGCTTGAAATGACATTTTCCGTTAATGACTCGCCTTTTGCAGGTACTGAGGGTAAGTATTGCACGTCAAGACATTTAAGGGCAAGACTTTATCGTGAGCTTTTAAAGGATGTTTCCTTGAAGGTTGAGGATTCAGATACCACAGAAGCATTTAGAGTAATGGGCAGAGGAGAAATGCACCTTTCCATTCTCATTGAAACAATGAGGAGAGAGGGGTATGAGTTTCAGGTAAGTGCACCGAAAGTTTTGTTTAAGGAAATTGACGGTGTAATGATGGAGCCGATGGAAGAGGTTTCGTGCGATGTTCCACAGGATTATGTAGGCTCTGTAATTGAAAAGCTGGGAGCAAGACGTGGAGAATTGATTGACATGACACCGCGAGGCGACAGAATGCACATTGTTTTCCATATACCTACAAGAGGACTTTTCGGCTATAGAAATGAGTTCCTTACAGATACAAGAGGAGAGGGCATACTCAGCTCGCTGTTTCTTGAATATACAGCCTACAGAGGAGAAATTACCAAAAGAACAACAGGCTCACTTGTGGCATATGAAACAGGCAAAACAACATCCTACGGTATTTATAATGTTCAGGACAGAGGACAGATGTTTATAGTTCCATCCCAGGACGTTTACGAGGGACAGATTGTTGGAGAAATGCAAAAACTGATGATATTGTAGTAAATCCATGTAAGAAAAAACATATGACAGCGGTTCGTTCAACGGGTGCAGATGAGGCACTCAGACTTGTTCCTCCAAAGATTCATTCACTTGAGGAGGCTATTGAGTTTATAAATGAGGACGAGCTGATAGAAGTGACACCCAAATCTATTCGTCTGAGAAAATCAATCCTAAATAATGTAAACAGAGCAAAGGCTTACGCAAAACTTAAATAAAACTTAAACAAAACTGAATACCAGACTTCTTCGGCTTATCACTTCTTTGGTGATAAGCCACTTTTTTTGTGTATGAAAACGTCACTTTTTTGGTTATTGTGCAAAATAACATAATATAACGGCAGAATTTGTATATTATCACAAATTCACAGAACGTCTGTTCTTTGTTTACAAAAAGTTTAAAAAATGGAGTAAAAAATTACACATGATTTTTTTCTAAAACTATTGCAAAATGTTAATTTGTATATTATAATATTGTCAACCAAGTGGGGCGAAAATGGTTAAAATGGATTAAAAAAGAGTAAAAGTACAGTATAAAAAGAGAAATTCAGGAAAGGTAGGTGCGTGAAAAATGCTTACAGGCGAGTTTAAACATACGCTTGATTCAAAGGGACGAGTGTTTGTTCCGGCAAAATTCCGTGCCGATCTTGGAGAACACGTAGTTGTTGCCAGAACCTTTGGAAAATTCCTTGTTATGTACTCTGAGCAAGAATGGATAAGCTTTATGGAAAAGCTTGATGAACTTGCACAAACCGAGGATATCGGTGATATGAAGCGTTATATAATGAAGAACGCAATGCCCACGGATGTTGATGCACAGGGAAGAATAAGCATCAGTAACGAGCAAAGAGCATTTGCGGGTCTTGAGAAGGATATATCCTTTATAGGAATGAGAAAGTACGTTGAAATCTGGAGTAGTGAAACAGCAGATAATGATACGGCTGAATATGATATTGAAAATTTCAAGGCACAGAGCAAGAAAATACACCTTGGTCTTTGCTAAAACCTGTAAGGAGAAATAACATTGCAGGAAAACTTCGGACATTATTCGGTGCTGCTTGAAGAAACGGTAGATTCCCTGAGGGTAAAACCGGACGGAATTTATGTTGATTGTACTCTCGGCGGTGCGGGACATTCAAATTTAATAGCAAGTAAGCTGGGTGAAAAGGGCAGACTTATAGGCATAGACCGTGACGAATACGCTATAGGAAAGGCAAGAGAAAGACTTGCAAAGTACGCAAATATAGTCACACTTCTTCATGGGAACTTTGTAGATGCAGCATCCATGCTTGAAGAAATTGGCGTAACTCAGGTCGATGGAGTGATAGCCGACCTTGGAGTGTCGTCGTTTCAGCTTGATAATGCAGACAGAGGTTTTTCCTATATGCAAAATGCACCTCTTGACATGAGAATGAACAGACAGGAAAGCTTCTCAGCATATGATGTGGTAAACACCTATAGCGAAAAAGAGCTTGCAAAAATCATTGATATGTATGGAGAAGAAAGATTTGCTTCATCCATAGCACGAAAGATAGTAAAGTACAGAAGCGAAAATAAACCAATAGAAACAACCTTTGAGCTTTCGGATGTAATTAAAAGTGGAATACCTGCAAAAAACAAAATTGACGGTCCACACCCGGCAAAAAGAACGTTTCAGGCAATAAGAATTGAAGTAAACGGCGAGCTTGATGTTATCGCCGATTGTATAAATGGAATGTTTCCTCTTTTGAAAAAGGGCGGAAGAATGAGCGTTATAACGTTTCATTCTTTAGAGGACAGAATTGTAAAACACACATTCCTTGAAAAAACAGTTGGATGCAGTTGTCCGAAAGATTTTCCTGTGTGCGTGTGCGGTAAAAAGCCAACAGGCATGGTGGTAACCAAAAAGCCTATACTTCCCTCAGAAAGAGAACTTGAGGAAAATCCAAGAAGCAGAAGTGCAAAGCTCAGAATATGTGAAAAACTGTAGAATAAAAATAAAATATATAGGAGAGAACTGATAATGGCATATTACGGTGAAGCAAGAAGAAATTCGGGAATAAATTCAGTGTCCGCACAGTATAATAGAACAGCACAACGCACAGGCTCTGCTGTACTTGAAAGAAAAAGAAGCGTCGAAAAAGTAAGAACAGGCAACACCGTAATTATAAAGAAAAAAGTAAAGGAAAAGACTCCTTTTCCTGTGGGATTAATTTTTTACAGCCAGATTGTAACAGTAATGCTTATGTTTATAGCGTACAGCTATTCTGTTGTAAATAATATATCCTATGAAATAGGAGAGCTTGAAGAAAGCATTGCTGTGAATAAACAGGAAAACGAGAGACTTAGCCTTGAGCTTGATAAAAAGAATGACCTTACATATATAGAAGATATGGCTGTAAATAAACTCGGCATGGTAAAATCAACACAGGTAGTAAAGCACTACGTGAATATATCAGGCGGAGATAAAGTGGTTATAACAAAGGAAAATCAGAATTCTGCTACCTTTGGAGTAACTCTTGACGGCTTGAAAAATACAGTAAGTAAGATTTATCAATAAATAATCTTCGGAGAAAGAATAAACAATGAATAAGAACACTCCTGTAAAACCATATTTTAAGCGAGTCGTTTTGGTGCTATCAGTTATGACTGCTTTGCTGATAGCACTAACTTTTCGGCTTTCAAAAATTCAGCTTACGGACAGTGAAAAATACAGAACAGGTGCATTCGACCAATACACCACTGAAATTGATATAAGTCCCAGACGAGGCACAATTTATGACCGTAACATGACAGCTCTTGCTGTTAGTGCTACGGTTGAAACTGTTTATATATCCCCGTACGAAATCGAGGATGAGCAAGAAGCTGTTATAGCAGACTACCTGAGCCAAACTCTTTCGGTAAACCGAAGTGAGATTGTGGAGAGGATGGGACGTAAACAGTCAAAGTATCAGATTATCAAGAAAAAGGTTGACCGTACAATTACCGATGAAATAAGAAAATTTATTGAGGAGAACGATATTGTGGGTATTCATCTTGAGGAGGATACCAAGCGTCTTTACCCATACGGAAACCTTGCAAGTAATGTCATAGGCTTTACAAATTCCGAAAACACAGGTATATACGGAGTTGAATCTTATTACGAGCAATACCTGAAAGGAAGCAGTGGTAAGATTATCACAGCACAAAATGCAAAGGGCAGAGATATGCCTTTTGAATATGAAAGCTATGTTGGAGCTCAGAATGGTCTTAATGTAGTATTGACGATTGACTGGCAGGTGCAATCTTTCCTTGAAAAGCATCTTCAGACAGCACTTGAGGATACTCAGGCACGAAACAGAGTGCTTGGAATAATCATGGATGTCAAGACAGGTGAGATTCTTGCTATGTCTACAAAGCCCGATTACGATTTGAATAATCCGTATGATCTGGATGAAGAAATGCAGCTGTTGTATGACGAATATAGTGAAACAATGCTGCAGCGTGATGATGGAAATAAATCACTTCCCACAGAGGAAGAAAAAAATGTATACTATAAAGCACTGATAGAAGGTCGGTGGAAGAATAAAGCAGTAACCGAGCTTTATGAGCCTGGTTCTACCTTTAAAATAATAACAAGTGCCATGGCACTTGAAGAAAACCTTGCCGAAACAAAGGGCGGTTATCAGTTTAACTGCTCAGGATCAAAGGCAGTGGGTGGTTACATAATTAACTGCCATTTGAGAAAAGGTCACGGACATGAAACCTTTGAACAAGGACTCCAAAACTCCTGTAACCCTGTGTTTATGGAGCTTGCTGCCGCTATTGGCAGAGAAAAATTCTATAAATACTTTGAAGCGTTTGGATTTACGGAAAAGACGGGTATTGATATTGCGGGCGAGGCAAAAAGTATCTATCATAATAACTTTGATAACTTCAATCAAACAGAGCTTGCAGTGTATTCCTTTGGCCAGACCTTCAAAATTACTCCACTTTCTCTTATAAGAGCTGTGTCTGCTGTGGCAAACGGTGGAAATCTTATGCAGCCGAGAATTGTTAAAGCACTTGTGGATGATGACGGAAACACTGTCAAGGAGTATGAACCTGAAGTTGTAAGACAGGTTAACTCAAAAGAAACAAGCGAAACGATAATGCAATACCTTGCTAACGGTATTACAATGGGTTCCACAAAAAATGCATATGTAAAAGGCTACAGTGTGGGTGCAAAAACAGGTACTTCACAAAAGCGTGATAAAGAGGGTAATTATTATATTGCTTCATGCGTAGCATTTGCTCCTGCGGATGATCCGGAAATAGCAATTCTTATAGCAATCGACGAGCCTGTTGGCCTTTATTACGGCGGAACAATCGCAGCACCTGTTGTTTCATCTGTACTGTCGGAGGTACTTCCATACCTGAATATTGAAACAAGTACAGATGAGAATGCAGAATCGGGTGAAAGCATATCTGTTGCCGATTATACGGGACTTGGCACTGCGGGGGCAGAAACATCTATAAAAAACGCAGGACTTCGCATGAAGGTTTTTGGAAACGGAGAGGTTATTGTTTCTCAGTTCCCAAGAACAGGCACAAAGCTGCGTGAGGGCGGACTTGTGGTGCTTTATACCGATGATTCGTCTAAGGAACATACCGTTACTGTACCAAATGTTGTGGGATATACACCGTCTGCGGCAAATACAACTCTTGTAAACAGCTCTTTGAATATAAAAATGGAGGGAGCGTACCGTGATGATACCACAGGTACTATTGCAACCGGACAGTCGCCGAAGGCAGGGGAACAAGTAGCTCCCGGAACACTCGTAAGTGTGGAATTTCATCATATGGATAATTCGGACTAAAGGTAAAAAGCAAAAATAGGAGAATTAAAATGAAAGTAAGCTTTTTTGCAGCTCTGATAATAAGCTTTGTAGTGACAACTGTTCTGTCAAGAGTATTTATTCCCGTGCTTAAAAGCATAAAAATGGGACAAAAAATTCTTGATATAGGTCCAAGATGGCATAAAAGCAAGGAAGGAACACCCACAATGGGAGGCTTGTTCTTCATTGCGGCTTCTCTTTTTCCTGTGATTGGCTGTGCGATATGGCAAAGAAATGTAACACTTGCTGTGCATTATCTGTTTGTGCTCATTAACGGGATGATTGGATTTACTGATGATTACGTAAAGTTTTTTAAAAAGCAAAATGCGGGACTTACGGCAAAACAAAAGCTTGTGCTTCAGTTTGCTGTGACGATAGTATACATAAGTGTATTGAAAGCTGTTGGAGCACTAAATACAAGTGTTGCTTTGCCTTTTGTAAATACAACAGTAGATTTAGGAGTATTTTATTATATAATTCTTACAGTTGGTATAGTTTTTACGACAAACAGCACAAATCTTACAGACGGCATAGACGGACTTTGTTCTTCAGTTACAGCTGTAGCAATGATATTTCTTGGAGTGCTGTCATTCAAAAGCGGAAATCTAGAGGCAGGAGTTATGACGGCGTCAATGCTTGGCGGTGCTCTTGGCTTTTTGGTTTATAATTTTCATCCTGCAAAAGTTTTCATGGGAGACACAGGCTCGCTTTATATGGGAAGTGTTGTGTGTGCGGCGGCAATCATGCTGGATGTACCCATAATTCTGTTTTTTGTGGGAATAATATACTACATTGAATCTTTTTCGGTAATGATTCAGGTAATAAGCTATAAGCTTACAGGAAAAAGGGTGTTCAAAATGACACCAATTCATCACCATTTTGAAATGTGCGGTTGGGGTGAAGTA
>JAGBCG010000140.1 GCA_017938055.1 Clostridia bacterium | reverse complement strand
GGATTTATGATATTGAGACTTATATATGGCAAAGAGAAATGGAAAACAATGTCAGAAAGTTTTGTTTTGCCGATAGTATTATCTTTGTTCTTTATTTTCTGGTTGTTATGTTTACTTTTCCTTTTTTCTGGTTCAGCCGCAAATGATTTTTGGCTTTGCTTGATATATGGATTAGGTTTTCCTATTGCTATTTTAGTTTGGGCTATAGTTGTTAGGAAAAACAATAAGTAAGGGAGAGTAGAATATTATGGCTTATGGTGGATTAATTTATTTGATAGTTATGGGTATATTGGACTGTTGGATTGGTATAATACTATACATTATTGCAATGGTTAATAAGAGTAACAAGTTATTTCTAACTGGCTTAATTATACAAATGTTATTAAATGTTGGTAACTTGCTTGGAAGTTCGGCAATAGGTAGTGTTATGGTTGACGCCATTTCAAGTATGGTATTTTTCATAATATTCTCAGTAATTACATACCTAGTTGTAAACAGAAAAAAATAACATAAATAAGTATATTGATAGCACCGACTATTATTTGTAATCGGTGCTATTTTTGTTTGTAATCTCAACAAAAAAATTATTCCACAGAAAATAAAGTTATAGGTTTTCGGGCAGTTATTTGACAAATAATCTTTTATCTGCTATAATTAAGAAAACTCCAAAAAGAAAAGAGGTGCTTTACAATGAAAATACTGGAGTCTGCAGAGAATTATCTTGAAACAATACTTGTTCTCAAAAATAAAAATCCCAACGTCAGAAGCATTGATGTTGCCAATGAGTTAGGCTTTACAAAACCCAGCGTTTCCATTGCAATGAAGCAGCTCAGAGAAAATGGCTATATTACCGTGTCCGAGGACGGAAGCCTTAACCTTACCGAAAAAGGAAAAAGCGTTGCCGAGCGTGTATATGAGCGTCACAATATTATAGCAAAGGCACTTATGGCTCTCGGTGTGGACGAAGAAACAGCATACAGCGACAGCTGTAAAATCGAGCATCACATCAGCGACACGAGTGTGAGAAAAATCAAGGAGTATTTTATAAGCAAAAACATTAAAATATAAAATCGACGTTGCTGCAAAATTATTCGTAGGGGACGATGCCACATCGTCCCGTTTTTTATGCAATATGGAATTTAAATTTTTCACCTGAATTTAAAATTGTCATTCTGAGCGCAGCAAAGCGAAGCCGAAGAATCTGTTACGTAAAAATTTGCACTTAGCCTGTGCCTGTGCAGAAAGAAAAGCTTTGCAGATCCTTCGACTACGGCACTTTATGTGCCTTCGCTCAGGATGACAGGTGGAGTAGGATACGATGCCACATCGTCCCGTTTTTTATGCAATTCTCAAATTTTGCTACAGCTACTTTTTTCATCACATATAACTTGCTGTTTTGAAATTATCAACACAAGATTTTGTTTCAACTCATATTATACTGTTAAGTGCTTTAAAACTCATCAAGCAAACCTTGTTTCACTTTTAAATTTCAAGACAGTATATTTTATAACGTATAATTTGTTAAAATAATAATATAGCTATTGATTTTTTTTAAAAGATGTGGTATACTTCTATTCGTGCAGGGAAAAGTAATATTGTTATTGCTCTTTTTCTAAAATTTAATAGCGTTGACGTTGCGGTATAAAGCAAGGTCACACCAGTCGGGACAGTAGCGGCGTCCTATTTCTGAAATCCGCTGTAGCAGAGATGGATTCCGGTTTTGAGGGTCAGCTTCGACTCAGCTGTCATGTAGGATTTGTGTTGAGGCTTGGGCCTTACGCAATTATCCCTCATGAACCATGTCAGGCGGGGAACCGAGCAGCATTAAGTGATACGGATGATGTGCCGTAAGTAAACCTGATCTGAGCAATCCCTACAAAGGACGTTTGTCGCCTCTGATTCGATTTTCCGGTGTGTGATCTTGCTTTATACCGCACTTACTTTCTCTTTACTGAAAAGAGAAAGTGTCGGGACCGCCCGACAGCGGTATTCGCAAGCAACCTTGGATAATATTGGATTTTTGATGCCCATAAAAACGTCTTGCCGTCAATAAGGCGGACGGCAAGACTACAAAAGATTCGTTTTCTGCATAAAAATAATGATGCAGAAAACCTTCGAATTTAATTATAAATCATATTCAACAACGGCGATAGCCAAAATAAAGTTCTTTTGGTTACTTTTCTTTCAAGAAAAGTAACATAAACCTAACCCAACCTAACTATCCAAAGCGAAAAAAGCGTTGAGGACTTTATCTTCGATTTTTGATCGGAAGTCCGAGTTTATAGGATGTACGATATCCTTATAGCTACCATCTTTATTTTTACGGCTTGGCATAACCACGAAGAAGCGATTATCAGCGTTAATTATTTTTACGTCATGCAGAGCCAGGCAATCATCAAAGGTTACCGAAAGTATCGCTTTAAGTGGTTTGTCATCAAAGGTTTTTCTAATTTTAATATCTGTAATTTCCATAAAAATTCCTCCTTGTTGTCTTACACATACAGTTTTACCGAACAAGGAATTTTTTATACATATTAAGCAAATTTATATGAAAGGCGGCTGCTTTATGCCACTTGTATTTGATTTGTCCACACTGAAAAACGTCTACTTTGCAGGTATCGGCGGCATAAGCATGTCGTCACTTGCCATGATTCTCAAAAGCAAGGGAATCATTGTTTCAGGCTATGATTTTAAATGCAGTGAAACTACAAGGCTTCTTGAAAAAAATGGTATTACCGTTCATTATACATACGACGACGTAAAGCTTGATGGTATAGACACTGTGGTTTACACTGCAGCAATAAGTCAGGATGACCCTATTCTGACACAAGCACGCAGCATGGGGCTTTTAATTCTCACCCGTGCTGAGCTTTTAGGTGCAATTACAAGCGGGTATCGTCATTCTGTAGGCGTTGCAGGGACCCACGGCAAATCAACTACCACAGGCTTTTTAACTGAAATCATGTTAAAAGCTGACAATGACAGCACAATTCTTGGCGGTGCGATTATTCCATCACTTGATTCAACTTATCGGGTAGGAAAAGGCGAAAACGCTGTTTTTGAGGCTTGCGAATATAAAAACTCATATCACTCCATGCGACCTACCATTAAAGTGGTGCTTAACGTAGAGCTTGACCATGTAGACTTTTTCGGAAATATTGACAATGTAATTTGCTCTTTCCGTCAGTATATTGACACTCCCGGTGTAAATGGTGAAAACATTGCCGTTGTAAACCTTGACTGCGAAAACGCTGTAAAAAGTGCCAAGGGTACACAAGCTGTTGTAAAATATTTTTCCACAAAAACAAAAGCGGATATATATGCGAAAAATATTGACATGTCATCAGGCTACGGCAGCTTTGACGTATACGGAAAAGGCGAGATTTTTTTGATGCATGTAACTCTTTGCGTTCCCGGAATTCATAATGTATCAAATGCTCTTGCGGCTATATGTGCAGCAATAAGCTGTGAAGTGCCTTTACAGGCAATCAAAGAGGGAATTGAGTCATTTGGCGGCGTAAAAAGACGTTTTGAAAAAGTGGGAACACATCCCACGGGTGCACAAATTATAGACGACTATGCTCATCATCCCGACGAAATTACAGCCACCCTTAAAAGTGCAAAGGCTGTCGCAAAGGGTGACGTAATATGTGTTTTCCAGCCTCATACCTATTCAAGAACAAAATCTCTTTTACAGGCTTTTGCCTTATCTTTAAGTCTTGCGGACAAGGTTATTCTTGCTCCCATATACGCAGCACGTGAAACAAACACCTATGGTGTATCCTCCGATGACGTTGCAAACCTCATTGATGGTGCTGTAAGTCTTGGCTCTTTTGAGGAAATACGGAATTATCTTTTAAAGACAGCGTCAAAGGACGATTTGATTCTCACCATGGGTGCAGGCGACATAAACGGCTTGT
>JAGBCG010000139.1 GCA_017938055.1 Clostridia bacterium | reverse complement strand
ATTTTTTTGATTATACTTTTGATTTGTCAAACCATAAAAGGGTTATTTATAGCGTGGCTAGAGTCCTTTCAGATTGATATGTACCTGTTGGACGCTATGTATGAAGAGAAGAAGGTAAAGCTGTCCGTCATTCTTTCGATGCTTGGTACCATTCCTTTGCTTTTGGCAAGTGTGTTTGTGGCAAAGTGTTCTCTTGCGGGCAAAGGAAATGTGGCCCTCCAGGCAGCTGTAATCGTTTGTGGGATCATGTTTTTAAAGACCTTTGGTCATTTTCTCTTTAAGAAAACAACCTATCAAGTCGTTGAACTGACGGAATTTAAGGTGTTTCCTATATTTTTATGGCTTTTTAAGGGCGTGGAATGCGTTTTGATTTTCTGTTTGTGGCAGGAGTTTGGCTTGGGTTTCCTGGTAGTGTATCTGTTCGATTCCATTGTACGCAGTAACGCTTTGTGGATCAAACATGAGATGGATACCTGGAATACAGACATGGAGGACATGAGGCAAACCTTTGGCGGCGAAATGGCACTGGGCAGTATCGTGATTGTCATTGGTACGGCTATGTGTGGGGTGCGGCTTGTGAAAGCAGGAAGCAGTGCTTTGGGGCTTATTTGTGCCGCAGGATACCTTGTGATTCAGCTTGTTAAGGCCTATGCCTTCGTTTTTGATAAGGGATTTTACAAGCTGTATCATAGCGAAAAGTATCAGGAAAAAGTCCCTGTTTCCGAAAACGGAGCACGTCTGATACGTACAGAGAGAAAAGATATTAGAAGAAATCTCACCATAAAGGATGTGGTTATGACACTGTTTCCTGTGCTTGTGGCAGTGGCAGCCTGGGGAGTGCTTTCGGGCTTCTCGATGAATCTATTGTCTGAGGGAGCGTCACCTTGGAATATTTTAATTCTGGTGAGTATGCTACTTTACAGCCTTATGTCAGGCGGCTATTGCGGCTCGTTTCACAGGCTGGCGTCTTTTATTGTGCTGATACCGGCATTCATCCTGCTGTGGGAAAGCGTGGGGAATATCAGTATCCCCGGTGTGCTGGTGATGTACTTTGGAATGATTGTGTATCAGTGGGATAAGTATCAGTCGTATACATAATAAGAATATAGGTTTTGGGAGGTGACTATATGAAAATGAAAGATTTAAAAGACGGATGGAAGCCGTTTTTCATATTCGTGATTCTATTTGAAGTGGTATATATGTTAATAGCCATTATACTGGGGTACCCGATGTTGATAATAGCTGATAAAATACGAATGCATAAGTATTTTAAAAACCATGTTAAAAGGAATAAAGGAGAAGAATAGATGAAATTGTTAGAAACCAAAGAAGGCATTAAAGAATTTTATTTATACAATGATGAAGAAGTTTGCGTATATGAAGATAAAGTTGTGATAGGTGACAAGACCTTGCTTGTAAATGAGAATGAGTGTGTTGATTATGAGAATGGCGTATTATACAAGACTATATATGATAAAGAAGATAAAATGAATTATACACTTTCCCGCTTTAACGGCAATTCGTTTGTAGAGGATAATTTCAGATATGACTCTAAGCTTTTTTTTAATCCTCAGCAGTTTTGCTCTACCGAAAAAACGAAGGATGGCGTTGTAAAAGTAGCCTTTATGGATAACGGAACAGAGCATCTCTTTGAATTTGAATCAAAAATTAAATATTATGTATTGAATTTTGATATTAAAAGCGAAATATTGATATTGATTTCATTACATGATGACGGTCTCCTTTTCTACACCAAAACAGGCGAACGCCTGTGGGAGTATACGGTGAAGGAAGGCTGGGAATTGAGTTGTCGTGGTAAAGGCATAGCTATCGTCGATGATGTCATTGTGATTCCCTGTGAGGAGGATGGTCAACCTATGTCTGTAGAAGGATATTGCTTGCTTACCGGAGAAAAGCTGTGGGAGGTCAATGACATAGACTATTGCAATCACGCTTATGTAATGGGTCCAAACAAGATGTTATATGCATTGCAGTCATATTATTATGAAGGTGGCGGAGTAGAAATGCATCTGACAAAACTGAACCCGTTTAAGGGGGAGGTGAATCGGAACGTGCTGGAAGAGGGCAGATATTGGGCAGATATACATCCACTCGATACAACCGTTTATGGCAATAAGCTGTTTTATGTCAACGAAAACAGAAAAGAAGGCTTTACCCTCGGTGTTGTCGATTTGGATAGAAAAGAGCTGATAGAAGATATAGCACTCAAAGCATCGGCTTATGCTACAAAAGCCCCTATAGTGACAGACAATAAAATATATGTGTTTATTCACTGCAATAAGAAGAACGAGCTGCGAATTTACGAGAACGAATATTGAAATTAAGTGTAACGCTTATAATAAAACAGAAATTATCTCAGGAGGAAAAATTATGATGGATTTATATCAGGAAATGTGGACAAGCAAAAAGGTAACAGGCGATAACTTTTGTCAATGCGGCTCGGCCGGAAAGCATTGGCAAAACCATATAATGTTGTCT
>JAGBCG010000138.1 GCA_017938055.1 Clostridia bacterium | reverse complement strand
TATTGGTATGCATAACGAAAGAACCACAGATATAAATTACCAAAAGCAATTGGAAGCTGATAGAAATATAGCTGAAAAAATAAAGAAATACAAAGAAGCATTGGCACAGCAAAAAATAAAAGAATATTGGGATGCCCATCCCGACGAGAAGAAACAACTTGACGAGCGTATGGCCTCAATCAATGCTGAAATTAAACAATTGAAATTAGATATTGAACCTTATGAAGGTAAAATTAGGGAATTTGAAAAAGAAAAACAACAGCAAGTTCCTGCAGAAATCAATTTAAAATCATTAAATGATAAAATAAGTGAATTGCAGCAACAAAAGAAAGCATTAGGTTTATTTAAGGGCAAACAAAAGAAAGAAATACAAGGTCAAATTGATGGTTTGACTATTGAGTTGCAGGATGTCGAAAAAACTGTAAGACTTCAAAAAGATGAGTTACATAAAAGCGTAGATTCAAAAATCAGTAGTGTTAAAGCAGAAGTGAAGCCCTATGCAGATAAAATTTCTGAACTTGAAAAAGAGAAAAACAATATCATCAATGAGTTGAAAAAGCCAAGATAATTGATATTTAAAAGCGGAGAACTTATTATGAAAGATGATTATCCAACAGGAGAAGACCTATATGATTTTGAATACGGTATGAAAAACAGTCCTCACGTGGTGCTTTTAGGTGCAGGTGCGAGTTGTGCTGCAATTCCCAACGGTGATAAATATGGTAAAAAAATATCAGCGATGAGTGGTTTTATTGACAAGCTGGGTTTATCAGATGTTCTTGAAGATATTTCGCTTAAAACAACATCTGATAATCTGGAAGAAATCTATATGGAATTAGATGAGCGAAGTTCAACTGAACCTGATTGTATGAGCGCAAAAACAGAATTAGAAAATCGTATCAGGAACTATATGTTAGAATTTGAATTACCTGATACACCTACCATATATGATTTTTTGTTGATGAGTTTAACATCAAAGGACATTATAGCTACATTTAACTGGGACCCTTTGTTAGTTCAAGCGATTTCAAGAGCATACGAATATACCGATAACTTGCCTACCATTGCCTTTTTGCATGGTAATGTTGCGGTTGGTTTTTGTGAAAAAGATAATGTTATGGGTAATGCGGGTTATCCATGTAGATGCGGTGAAATACTTAAACCAACTCAACTTTTATTCCCTATCAAAAAGAAAGACTATGCAAGTGATACTGCGATTGCTAAATCGTGGAAGTCTTTGAAGAATGCACTAAAAGCTGCATATATGGTCACTATATTTGGGTATAGTGCTCCAAAAAGCGATGCAGAGGCTATTTCTATGCTGAAAGAAGCTTGGGGTGATTTAAAGGATAGGGATTTAGAAGAAATTGAAATCATTGACCTACGCCCAGAAGATGAAGTTGTTGCATCGTGGGAAGAGTTCATTCATACCCACCATTATAAGTACTCAAACTCATTCTTTGAAAGTTCGCTCGGGCGTTTTCCGCGTAGGACTTGTGAAGCAAATTTTGATATGTTTATGAATAATGGGTTTATGGATGGTGGTAACGGCTTTAAGGAAGGTATGGGATTTAGCGATATTGATAGATTGACCTATGAACTTATTGCAGAAGAAAGTGAGAAGAAAGGCACAAGAAAGATACTTTCGCATCCATATAAAGCCAGACATGATAAACGATGAGCTTTTAGTAGTTTTATGAAACCATAAATATTTTACATAAAATAACCCCTGAACGAGTCAGGGGTTATTTTTGCAAGTGACCTTTATTAAGCATTGAAAAAAGAGATGCTTTTGAAGCTTTTTGTTTTGGTAGTAAATTTAAATAAATATCATTTTTTGATGAAGTCCTAAAAAGTTGCATAATTTATATGCTGTTTGTTTGGATATACTCATTAAAAAGTTTGTTTAGTATTGGTCTACTAATCTTCAACTTCTTTGCAAGTTGGCTCTTGTTTATTCGTCGTTGCATATAGTCATCATAATATTGTTTGAAGTCATCTACTTTTATGGGCTTTCTTCCCTTATACTTACCTGCGACTTTAGCAATGGCTATGCCTTCCCGTTGCTTCTCCAAGAGCGATGTTCTTTCGAATTCAGCTATGGCTCCAATTAGCGTAAGCATCAATTTTCCTTGCGGGGTACTTGTATCTATATTCTCCTTTATAGAAACGAGGGTGACTCCTTTTGATGTTAGTAGTTCAGCAATATTTAATAAATCTATCGTACTTCTAGCGAGTCTTGAAAAGTCCCACACATAGAGTATATCGCCCTCACGGCAGAACTCTAATGCTTTCTGTAGTTCGGGGCGTTTGGCATTTTTGCCAGATATTTTTTCTATAAATGATTTCTCTATGTTATACGGCTTGAGTCCTTCTTCCTGACGTGCGGTGTTTTGGTCGATGGTTGACACTCTGATATACGAAACGTTCAATATTTACACTTCCTCTCTGTTTGTTGGTCACATCATAACTCTTCAGAAGGTATTCGTCAATTAAAAATATAGAGTTGCTTTACAAACTGTCATTTTAACCAGCAAACCCATTTATTTTTTACATAATTCGTATGTATATTTCGGGTATAATCTATTTTTACTATGATGATGAAAATCTTCTAAAAAAATTATGCTGTGGTTCTTGCATTTTATTTTTTCTTGTGATATAATACCCGCATGGTCGTAAAAGCGACTCGGCACTTTTGTAGTGATAAAGGTGGCGGACGGTGGTTGGTGGTTCTAATTTTACTTTGAAATTAGTTTTTTATTGACTATAAAACTAAATATATTCTACTGAATTTATTTGGCGTGCTGTAGGCTTTGCTTTCGGCACGTCTTTTTTGTGCCTTTACATAGATAATAGAAATTTAGAATTAAGGAGGAAAATGCTTATGGGTCTATAATCTGCAATGTAACATTGCAGAGGAATATCAAAACTAAGGAAAATTCTTTTATTTTTAAAATTTTTAGTTATAGGAGGATTTTCGAAAATGTTAGTAGAAAATAATATAAGTAGTAATATAAATAGTGATAAAATTCTTTTGTCGGTTCAGGATGCATCAAGATTTTTAGGCGTTCCTAAAAAGGTTATACAAGACCTCATTGACACTGGTTTGTTGAAAGCGGTAAATGTGTCGGGTAAGACGTATATATCAAGATATGCCTTGTCCGAAGTAACTGGTGAGCAGAGCGCCGCTCATTTTGGGCAACTTGCCAGCGGACAAACAATAGAAAATACGATATACTATAGTCAACAAAGTGAATTTACAGATTGTGAGGATGATAGTGTGTTCGTTAAGAGATATACGGGTAGTGTTTCTGCTCTTAAAGATGGTGCCTATATGGCACAGATTGATATGGGCAGAAGTCCTGATGGCAAAAGGTTACGTCCAAGCAAACGTTTTAAGACGAGAGAAGAAGCAGAACGTTATCTTAATCAAAGATTAGCAGAACTCAACGGTGAATACATTCATCAGCAAAATCCTGTTTCGTCTAATACAACTCTTGAAGTTTCTAACGCTTTATATACAGATATGACCTTTGAAGAATATGCAAAGATGATTCTTAACAGAGGCATAGGAAAAGCTGTTTCAAGAACAATAGATGGATATCGAATTTCATTAGTTCCTGTATTAGAAAGCATAGGCAATGTTAAAATGGTTGATATCGATAGAGATAAATTGATAGGCACGTTTAACAATCTTTCGTATAGATATGGAAAGGTATCTATAAAAAAGGCTTATAATACTACCAAAATGATTATGGAAGAAGCCTATTACAACGAATTGATACCAAAGAATCCGTTCATAAGATTAAAAATGCCTGCAAGTAAAGTGGAAATTGAAAATTACAGATTACCATAAACCGACGAAGAAATTGCTTTGATTTTAAAAGAATCCAAAGCATACTGTAACAAAATACTTTACCCGATGATTTGCGTTCTGGAGTGTACGGGGATGAGGCCGAGAGAACTAAGGGCAATGGAATGGAAAAATGTTGATTTTGACAAAAAGACAGTTGATATAAAGCATGCTGTTATAGAAAGATACGAAGTAATTAAAGATTTAAGAAAAAAGCCCAAATCGTACGAAGTGATTGGACCTACAAAAAGTGCATCTGGTGTCAGAAGGGTTGGTTTGTCTGATTTAGCAATTCAAGCTTTGCTTGATTGGCGTAAAGAGCTTAACACTATGCCCGTTGCTATGAGAGATAGTATATATGTATTCCCAAATGAAAAAGGAGAATTCAGGAGTGCAAGTTCAAACAAATGCCTAATCCAACGCTTTGTTAAGAAAGCTGGTATTCAAGATATGCACTTTATGCTTTATCGTTTCAGACATACTGTGTGTACTAGAATGTTTTTAGAAGGTTTATCTATACAAGTAGTTCAGCAAATGCTAGGTGACAACACGTCAACTGTAGTCACATCAATTTATAATCATATGACGCAAGAACAAGCACTTTCGGCGTGTGATGAATACTACGATAGAATTAATCAGAAGAACGCTCAAAAGTATATACTTGATTAATAATCATAATAATCAAAAAAGTTGTAAAAAGTTGGGCAACGGTTGGCATCATGGCAACAGGACAAAAATGCTCAAAAGTCCCTATTTATAAGGCTTTTTTGAGTCGTCGGCTGTGATTCGTAATCAAAAGGTCACGTGTTCGAGTCACGCCACCAGCTCCAAAAAAAAGACATTTTTCGTTAAGAAAAATGTCTTTTTTAGCTAAATTCGCGTTCCGCGAGCTAAATTGAGCAAGCTCAGCTAAATTGCCTGCGGCAGCTAAATGTGCTTCGCACGCTAATGGCGAATTTAATTTAGCTGTTTCGTTAGAAACAATTTAGCTATTGCGAAGCAATAATTTCGCTTTGCAACTTGTTGCAAAATTTAGCTAAAGCAAAAGCGAAATTGTTTGTTATATTTTACTGTCGATTGTCCCGAAATATAACAAGAGCGGAGGATTTTCCTCCGCTCTCATCTGTTCGACAAATTAATATTTGTCTTACAATAACTTTATAAAAATCTGAACATCATTGTTGTGTCTATTTTTATAGATGTATTCATCTGTTTCAAAACCCAACTTTTTATGCAGTGCAATACTTGCAGTGTTATTTACTCGAATTTGTTGTGAGATTAATTTATATCCTTTGTTTTTTGCTATTTTCATTGCAAGTATCATGGCTTCCATACCCATCCCTTGTTTGCGATAATGCTCAAATATTTCGGGACCGCAGGAAATAACATTCTCGGAATGTTGATACAACGATATCATGCCAACAATTCCTTCATCATTTGTAACAGCAAACATTTCGCAATATTTGCCTTCAAACTTTTTTTCTTGCCATTTTGTCAATAATGATTTAACTTCATCGAGGGACATATTTGCACTTTGCTTTTGTTGGAATTCTAATGCATCATCAACGGTAAAATTTCTTAATGTAATCAATTTTTCTCTCCCACAAATTCAAAATTTATCGAACTGATTACAAATATCTTTCACTATAATTATAGCACAAAAATGTAAATAATTCAATCAACCTTGAAATGTTCATAATCTTATGATACAATAAAAACGTAATCAGTAGCACCTAATGGCGAGGTTTTCGTTCATCAATTACCGTTTCGGTCAATGCCGACCGAAAAAAACGTTGTAAAGACCAATATTAAGAGTGTCAAAGGGGCTATTTAGACCTGTTGATTCGTAATCAAAAGGTCACGTGTTCGAGTCACGCCACCAGCTCCAAAAAAAAGACATTTTTCGTTAAGAAAAATGTCTTTTTAGCTAAATTCGCATTCCGCGAGCTAAATTGAGCAAGCTCAGCTAAATTGCCTGCGGCAACTAAATGTGCTTCGCACGCTAATGGCGAATTTAATTTAGCTGTTTCGTTAGAAACAATTTAGCTATTGCGAAGCAATTATTTCGCTTTGCAACTTGTTGCAAAATTTAGCTAAAGCAAAAGCGAATTTGTTTGTTATATTTTACTGTCGATTGTCCCGAAATATAACAAGAGCGGAGGATTTTCCTTCGCTCTTATCTGTTCAAGTTCTCAATTAACCGAGTTATTTAATCCATAAATACATACGCTTATCATTTTTGACACTTCATCAATGCTTTTTTCACAGTCATCTTTGAGCCATTCAAGTACTAATGCGTTGATGCCGTTCAAATAATACATCATAACATATTTTCTGTCCTGGTACGGATAGTGAAATCTATCTAATATGGGATTGAATATGTTTTCAAACATTCGCTTATAAACATCTTCAAACCTAAACGTATGTACATGAGATAACATAGTACCAAATACTTGCTTGTGTTCTTTGATGTATGTCAAATATGGTGTCAAATACTTGTCACGAATAAAAAACAGCTCATCAAGTTCACAATCCGCAAGATTGAATGAAATAGACTTTACATCATTTGTGAAATAGGACAAAAAATCGTCAAGCAAGTATCGTGCCGTTTCGTGTAGCAAATCTGCGATAGTTTCATAATGCAGGTAAAATGTTGAGCGATTTACTCCCGCCATTTCACAAATCTCGCTTACGGTGATATATTCAAAGGGTTTCTTTTTAAGCAAAGAAATCAATGCAAGGTCCATTTTTGTGGCAGTATTAAAATATTTACTTTCGGATTTATTCATATCACCACTCCTTGCAAAAAAAATTATTTATTTGTCGGCAATTTCCCGAGCAAGCTGAACAATTTCATAAGCATATTTTGCTTTTCCTTTTTCAAGCAATTTCTTATAAATCGGATAATTTACAGCACAACCAATCATACCGATAATGCCAATAATAATTCCAAGTACCATACCGGCCATACCGCTACCGATAACACGCATTGCCAAGCACATTCCGGTACCAAATACAAGTGCTGCTACAATACCAAAAGAGTAGGTAAAAATTGTGGCGGGGAGTTTTGCTTTGTTATCGAGCTTTTTAAGGGCAATAATTTTCGAGTTGTCCTTGGGAGCATAGTCCTTTGCGATTGCTTCTGCTAAAATCTTGTCTGTGTTCATAATTAAAACCTCCTTATGTTTTACAATACTATTTTAGCAACTCAAGCAGGTAAATTGAACAACACGATTTTATGAAACTGTTGATTTAAAGTATCTTTACATAAAATCATATCACAAAAATGCGAACAATTCAATCTGCCTTGAAATGTTCCCTTATTTTCGGCACAATATAAAAACGGAGCTGATTTTACTCAGCTCCTATAATTTATTAGTTAAACAGCATTTCCTTCCATGCTTGTATATAACCGCTTGCGGTTTGATTGTCCTGTGCTTCTGCAAAGATACGAAGCAACGGCTCTGTTCCGCTGAAACGGCAAATTACAAAGGATGAATCAGTAAAGTAAACCTTACAGCCGTCCTCATAATTTACTCTCTCGATATTCTTTCCGAAATTGGGAAGCTTTTTGTCTACCATAACAGTGTTGAGTATCTCAGGCTTTGCCTCAGGTGCAAATGCAAGATTTGCTTCAACCATAACATACTCACCGTATTTCTCACGAAGAAGTGCAAGCAGCTCCTTGGGTGTCTTTCCTGTCTTGCTGAGCATTTCCACAAACAGTGTTGCTGCATATACGCTGTCCTTACCATAGATATGTCCTCTTACCGTAAGACCGCCGCTTGACTCACCGCCAAGAATCGCATCAACTTCATCAAGCTTTGAGGATATGTACTTAAAGCCTACAGGTACTTCGTAGCAGATTTCTCCAACGTCCTGTGCTATCTTGTCAAGCATATGAGTTGTAGCAAGATTTCTTACCACAGGGCCTTTCCAGCCCTTTACTTCGTGCAGATACCAGTACAGCATGCACAGAATTTCGTTGGCATCAATATAATTACCCTCGTTGTCGATAATGCCGAGTCTGTCACCGTCACCGTCAACACCTATACCAAGGTCATAACCTCCTGCAACCACCTTTTGTGAAAGGTCAAGAAGTGTTTTTTGTGTAGGTGCAGGCATTGAGCCGCCAAAATATGCGTCCTTTGTGCTGTTGATAATATCCACAGTACATCTTGCAGTGTGAAGCACTACCATAAGCGGATAAGTCGCTGAGCCATGCATAGGGTCAAAAAGAATACGCAAGCCTCTGTCACGAATTGCACTTACGTCGGAAAGTGCAAGAATGTCATCAATAAAGTCGTTGAAGGGGTTTTCAAGGTAGCTTATACTGCCATTCTTTAAGCCGTCTTCAAAGTCGGTTGATTTCACATCACTGGCACTAAGAGCGTTTATTCTGTCCTCAAGCTCTGAAGTAACCTCAAGAGAAGCGTCTCTGCCTTCTTCAATAATAATCTTTATACCATTATAGTTTGACGGATTGTGTGAGGCAGTAACCTCCATACCGAAATACAAGCCTTTTTTCTTTACATAGTGCATAACAAAGGGTGTGGGAGCACTTCTGTGAAGAGTTATCACGTTAATGCCGTTTGCACTGAGTACCTCACACAGCCATTTTGCTGCATTGTCGGACAAAAAGCGTCTGTCAAATCCAATTATTACAGGCTTTGTGTCAAGTCCTTTTTGCTTTGCGTAATTGCAAAAGCCCTGTGCAAAAAGACGAATATTATCATAGTTAAAATCTTTTCCCGTTTCGGCTCTCCAGCCGCCTGTACCAAATTTAATCATAGCTTTTCTCCCTCTTACAATGATACATCATTTTGAATTTATATTCTACAGCACATAAGGGTATTTGTCAATAACAAAAAAGCCAAAATAGCAAGATTATTTCATTTTTCAGCATGATTTCACTTTTGTTTGAGCATTTTTATTTTATTCGATAATTTATTTTATAGATAGTACAAAAACTGTCAATTTAAAAGAAAAAGAGCTGTTTTCCAAGCCCAACCAAAGCATGAAAAGCAGCTCTTATTATGAATTTTTAAATCAATTACTTCTTAGCTGTAAGCTTTTTAAGTACAACAAGTGTAGCTACTGTGAGAACAACTGCAACCGCAAGGGAAACAAATACATTCTGCACAAAGCCCGCCACGATGTATGAAACAAATGAAACTGCCGCAACGGTAATTGCGTAAGGAAGCTGAGTTGATACGTGGTTAACGTGATTACACTGTGCACCTGCGGATGCCATGATTGTTGTATCGGAGATAGGTGAGCAGTGGTCACCGCAAACCGCACCTGCCATACACGCGGACATACCGATGATGGACATTGTGCTGTCGCCTGAGAATACAGACAGAACGATAGGAATAAGAATACCGAATGTACCCCAGCTTGTACCTGTTGAGAATGAAAGTCCAACTGCAATAAGGAATATAATCGCAGGAAGAAAATTAACAAGACTGCTTGCATTATTGTTTACAAAGTTTGCAATAAAGATGTCTGCACCTAGGCTGTCTGTCATACCTTTAAGTGTCCAAGCACATGTGAGAATAAGAATAGCGGGAACCATTGCCTTGAAGCCTTCGGGAAGACATCCCATAAGCTCGCTAAATTTAACAACGCCATGTCTGAATACCATAAAGTAAATGGAAACAAGAATAATTGCAACAAATGAACCAAGTGCAAGACCGACGGATGCGTCACAGTTGGAGAATGCATTGATAAAGCTTTCTCCGCCGAAGAAGCCTCCTGAGTAAATCATACCGATAATGCAGCAGATGATAAGAATTACAACGGGGAGAATAAGGTCAATAACCTTGCCCTTTTCATTTGCCTTTTCTTCAACAGCCACACTTGTTTCTTCAAGCGTTGTGAAGATGTCGCCCTTTTCTTCCGCGTTCTTTTCATGTGTCTTCATAGGACCGAAGTCAAACTTTAGAACTGCAATCGTAATCATCACAAGGATTGTGAGAAGTGCATAGTAGTTATAGGGAATAGCCTTGATAAAGAGGCTGATACCCTGTCCTTCGGGAGCAAAGCCTGCAACGGCTGCAGCCCAAGAGGAAATTGGAGCGATGATACATACGGGAGCTGCTGTTGCGTCGATAAGGTATGCGAGCTTTGCACGTGAAATCTTTTTCGCATCGCATACGGGACGCATAACAGAGCCGACTGTAAGACAGTTAAAGTAGTCGTCTACGAAAATGAGCATGCCAAGAGCGATTGTAGCCAGCTGTGCACCTACTCTTGACTTGATATGAGTTGAAGCCCATCTGCCGAATGCAGCAGAACCGCCCGCCTTGTTCATCATGGCAACAAGTGTGCCGAGAAGAACGAGGAATACGAGAATACCTACGTTGTAGGAATCCGAAAGGCTTGCAACAAAACCGTCCATAACTACGTGGTTAAGGGTGGTTTCAATGTTAAAGTTTGCATAAAGCAGACCGCCTGCAAGAATACCGATGAAAAGTGAAGAATAAACTTCCTTTGTGATAAGTGCAAGAATAATTGCTATAATTGCAGGAACTATAGACCAAATTGTGGAATAGTGAGGATTGCCGCCGTTTTCACGGACAATCTCAACTGCAATAGCGGTGTTTTCTTTGACATTTTCATCCTTCTGAATCGCAGGACGGAAATAGTCGCTGGAAAGATACGTTGTTGCAACGTCCAGTTCCGCATCTAAAGCTTCCTGTGCAGTTTTATCTGCTTCTTCCTTGGCAAGCTCCTCGGGGGTAAGTGCAGCTACTCTTTCTGCTTCTTCAGCCTCCGCTTTAGCTGCTGCTTCTGCATCAACCATTTCGATGAATGAAGTCATGCCGGAAGTTCTGTCCGCATCTGCTGTTACTTCTGCAGGCTCGGCAAATACCGACAAAGGCATTACCATGCAGAAAAGTACCATAACAACGGCAAGAACTCTTTTTGTTGTTTTCATGGTTTAAAAAACCTCCTAAAAATTTTATAAAATAAAAAGACTGCAATGCAGACAGCACTACAGTCAATCATTTTCGTAAAAAATCCGACCTATAATAGCACTCCACAAAATGTGACAGAAACATGGATATTCTCACATATTTCCGGCTCGTTTCCCTTCGGAAGAAAACTCACCTCGGCATCCTCACCTACCGCCATTCTTTGCCTCCGAAAGCAGAATGTGGATAATTGAAAGATGCTCCTCTATTTAGTATTCTTTAATAAATTGTATACTATTTGACTAATTTCGTCAAGATATAAGCAGCATTTTTCACACCATATTAACAATTAGCAGACACAGCCGCACATCTTATAGGTATTCATATACATTTTTAAGACGGAAAAACACAGGAGCATTGACTTTATTTTTGTTTTGTAGTATAATCTCGGTTAAAAAGGGAGGAGAGTAAATGACCGTACCCTCAAATCAGACACGACGTGAAAATGCCCATCTTTTACGTCAGCTTTCTTTATATCTCAACCTTATGAGCGATGCCATTGACGGCAAAATGGTGGATGAAATAAGCGGGACAAACGACAAACAGCAGCGTGAATACGCGTATGCAGCACTTCTTGCAACCTATTGTGGCTACGATTTTAACGACAATCCATCTCACAAAAAGATTTTCAAAGAACGCTTTACACAAATGATTTTTATGCAGGACGAAAATCAGTTTTTGTGTGACCCTTACTACAAAAACGTAAAATTCCCCACTGTATCAAATCAAAGCTGGACCTTTAAAACAATGTCATTTAAGCCATATGAAGCGTTTCTTGCAAATGAGAGCGAAATTGACTCTGTGGGACGATTAATACCAAGAATAGGTTTTTTTGAAAAGGAATTTTTCTATCCTGCCGTTCTTCAGGATAACAGGGAGTGGATGACGGTAACTCCACACGAAATCAGAACCACAATGCCCGCAGTAAACGAAAGCTTTGGCAATGTTCTCACCTACGGTTTAGGTCTTGGATATTTTCCGTATATGGCATCCTTAAAGAAGAACGTAACAGGTGTGACAATCGTTGAAAAGGACGAAAGGGTAATACAGCTTTTTAAAGAATATCTTTTACCCCAGTTTCCGCAAAAAGAAAAAATAAACATCATCTGTGCCGATGCTTTTGAATATGCAAAGAGCCTTTCATCAAAAGCGTTTTTTGACTTTATTTTTGCTGACACCTGGCACGACCCGTCAGACGGTGTGGAAATGTATCAACAATTCAAGGCCTGTGAGAAATACAGTCCTCAAAGCAGGTATATGTACTGGATTGAGAAAACTCTTAAATATTACATATCCCTTGACAAAGACAGTATTCTTGACACGGCGGGAATTCTGTATGATGAAGACTGACAAAGTCTATAGTAAAAAAAAGAAACTGCTCCATTATCAAAATGAAGCAGTCTTTTTATTATCAGATAAAATTACTTTCTGTTTGCAAGAATAATCTTTGTAAGCTCAACGGGATCAACAATAGCTCCGTCCTTGTACACTCTCATGTTTCCTGATGCAATTTCGTCAATGAGAATAACTTCATCGTTGTTGTAGCCAAACTCAAACTTGATGTCCCAAAGGTCAAGACCGATTCTCTTCAAATCGTCTGCAACAATCTTTGTAATCTTCAAGGTCTGATCCTTCATGCTCTTGAACATTTCCTCGCTCATAACGCCAAGAGCCGCAAGACCCTCGCTTGTAACCAGAGGATCGCCCTTTTCGTCATTCTTGAAGGTACATTCAACATATCCGCCCTGTAAAGGTGTGCCGTCCTGTATGTATTCGCCGTATCTTCTGATAAAGCTTCCTGTTGCAACGAGTCTGCAGATAACCTCAAGACCGTGACCAAAAACCTTACCCGGAAGAACCTCCATTGTAGCTTCATCAATGTTTGCACTTACATAGTGAGTCTTGATGCCTGCTTTTTTAAGAAGCTCGAAATAATAGATTGAGGTTTCAAGGTTTGCTTTTCCTATACCCTCAATGGTAAGACCTACACTGTTTTCACCGGGATCAAACTTGCCGTCCTTGCCTGTGCAGTCGTCCTTGAATTTAAGCATTACATTGCCATTGTCAAGTGAGTAAACGTCCTTTGTTTTTCCTTCGTAAATCTTTTTCATCTTTGACACTCCTTTAAAGATAAATTCAAAATCTTTTACTGATATATTTTATCACAAACGTAGTGTTTTGTATATATTTTTTTAGAAAAAAATTATTTTTTTACAATTTTCACTTTTTTTGTTTTTCGGAATCTGCCATATATGTGCAAAATAATCAATTTTTCCGCATTAAAACCAAAGACAAAAGCACCCTGTTGTTAAATTCCCGAGATTAATCTGAACGCAGCCTTTGTTTGTGGCTTTGAAAGGCGATAATATATACTTTTCTGCGTTTTCTTTGACTGCTTGAATACAAGTTCGTTATCGGTACACAAGGGAAGCTTTACTTCAAAGCTTGTGTTATTCTTCTTTTTTGACAGCACGCTGTCAACACTGTATCTTTCCATTGCATCTGTCAGCACTGTCCGGTACATTTTATAGCTCTTGCTTCTTGCCGTCATAGTAAAAAACTCTATTTGCATCTGCATAGCAGTTTTCTTTGTTTTTATGTATACATTTCTGTCGCTGCTGTTGTTTATCAGAAATCCAAGTGCATAGACCATAAGATTTGAGAAAGAAGCGGGCATGAATGAGCAAACATCATCCCGATTATAGCTTCCCACTGTTTTATGAATTATGTTGCAGTCGCATATTTTTGAAAAGGAGCTTATCCTGTTTAAAAGCACTCCTATATTTACTACACCATCAGCTTCGTGAATTTTTGAAGCACTCTTTTTAGAATACTTTATAAGCTCGTTTGCACCCGCAAGCTTATCCTCAAACATACAAATAACGGGGTGACTGTCTGCTTTTTTATTTGTTCTTTTATTCATTAAGCGGTAAAACAGCTCAGTATTGCTCTTTAGCTTTTGAGCATATTCCTGTATCATTTTGCAGTTTCTTTCGGAGATACAGGACGGAACACCTCTGATCATGCCGTTTTTATAAGGCTGAAGCGTTATGTATTCGTCATCAAAAAAACGACTTTTGTATATTTCCGTCTTCCCGACCGACAGATTTTTAAGACAGCGAACCCTGTCTTTTTCTTCAACGTATAAAGGAACACACGCAAAGCTCACACAATTCCTATAACGCTCCAATGCGTTCTTGTACAGAATTTCCCCATCGCTGTTTGCTATAAAACAGCCGATATTTCCGGGCATAAATTTTATTTCGTTTTTCAGCTGTCTGAAAGCTGCATTATATTCATTTATTCTTCCGTTATACATTTATATAAGACCTCCAAGGCAATGCGTTCTTGGCAATAGTTTTCATACGCCGCCTCGTTTTGCTTTATGTCCTTTATTCTTGAAGCTATTATAATTTTTCTGCAATCGCTGTAGCTTTTGAGCATTTTTCTGCCTTTTTCCGTAAAGGACAGCACCCTCGTATACAAAGGCTGTTCATGATACCTTTCTTTTTTAATACCAAAAAAGCAAAACAACAACATTCTTTTTACTTTTGACATTGTCATGGTCTTGCCGCACAGCATACTACACAGCTCGTCAAAGCTTTTTGCCTTTGCCGCACTGCCCGCTATAAGATAGCCATAACCTTTTGGCACTTCAAGCATTTCTTCAAGCTCCCACGGAGCTTTCATTGACAGATTTACAAGCATCACCTTATAAAAATCCCCGCAGTTTGCAAATATTTGCGAAAAATCATAGTCCTCAGGCACACGACTTTTGATAAAGCTGTTTTTTTCGCTGTCAAAAAAGTTTTCCCTTATGTAGCTTGAGGAAGCAAAAACCTCGTCATATCCACCTCT
>JAGBCG010000137.1 GCA_017938055.1 Clostridia bacterium | reverse complement strand
TTGCCACCCTTGCCGCCTGCCTGATTCATAATATAAACCCACAGGACAATGAAAATAACAATTATAACGGCATATGGTAAAAAGCCTACCCACCATGGAGCAGTAGTAATTGCTTCATAGGTGAATTCTGTGATGATACCCTCCTGCTTTTGACGCAGGATTTCTTTTTTTAAGTCGTTTTCAAAGATTTCAAGACTTCGAAGATTGTGAGTAAGCTCTTTGCCGTCCTTTGTTTTCATAACAAGGGTGTTTTCCTCGGTTATGGAATAGGAGTCAACCTGTTCTTGTAAAAACAAATCAACAACCTGGCTGTAGTCCAGAGGCTTTTGAACGTCACTGCTCATAAGTGTTGACGTGGCAATCAGAATACCCACTATTAAAATGATATAAAATATAATTACTTTTCCGTTACTTTTCATTTAATTAACATCACTCCTTGAAGAAAATGTACATTACCGTCTGTAAATGGCAACGCAGACACAAGAATTTGCTTTGCCGTCATCGCAAAAATCATCCTTTTTGGCAACATTTGGCACAAGAATGATTTTTCCCGTTTCTATGTCGCATATAAGTGGCAAAGATAATCTGTCGTCCACATCAAGCTTTTTTTCGCACATAAGGCGTTTTACGCTTTTGTTAATGCCGTTACAGAAGATGGTGTCACCTGGTTTCCTGTTTCTGGCAAACAGACTATCAGGTATTTTATCAGAATACAAATAATCTGTAGTGTATTTTTTGTAAATAATTTCATTATTGTATGTGATAGTTTCGGCAAAATCAATGCTTTTGTCAAAGCTTAGAAAAACCGAAAAATCCGTACCCTCTATAATATTTATACCCTCTTTGAGCAAAATATTATAATCTTTTTTGTCATTTTTATCTCTTTTATCCTCTTTAAAACAGAGAATACCGTTTTGAACACACGCTTTCTTTTTGTCCGGAAAGGATAAACAAAAATTCGTTGAGGGTTTTGATGCATACTCATATATTTTGTCGCATAGAGCATTAATGTGCTTGTGCTCTGGCATGACGCTTGAAACAGTGCTGAACATGTTTTTAATTATTCTTGAAAGAATACATCTGTCAAGACACGCAAGCTCGCTTACCTTAAAAGACTCTTTGCAAAGAGCAAGACCTTCAAGATAGTGTGAATCCATGCTCAAAAGCTTACTGCTTCGCAACAACGCCGATTCAAGAGAGGGATTGATTTTTTTTAAGGAAGGAATTATCTCGTGCCTTAAAAAATTCCTCGTGTAATCATCGGTAAGATTTGAGGAGTCTGTGACAAAGCCTTGATTGTAAAATGCAAGATAATCCTCAATCTCTCCTCGTGTAACATAAATAAGAGGACGGATGATGTGTGCCTTTTCACAAAGACGGCGTTTTGGCGGTATTCCACATAAGCCTTTAAGAGAAGAACCTCTGACAAGATTAAATAATACGGTTTCTGTGTTGTCGCAGGCATTGTGAGCAACTGCAACGCTGTCAAACCCGTATTCACTGCAGTAATGTTCAAAAAGACTGTAGCGGACATTTCTTGCACATAGCTCGGTAGAAATGCCCTCTTTTTGTGAAAGAGAGGGAATGTCTGCTTTTTCACAGTAAAAGGGTATACCTTTGTCATTGCAAAGCTTGCGACAAAAAGCTTCGTCCCTGTCTGCTTCCTCTCCTCTTATTCCGTGGTTTATGTGTAAGGCATAAAGAGAAAAACCGTACTCGCAGGATAGTGACGCAAGTGACAGCAAAAGACAGCAGGAATCGGCACCGCCCGACAGAGCAACTAAAATTTTTTTGCATCCGTCAAAAAGCGAAAAATCACAGTCTGCTTTTTTTATCTTTTCCAGAATTTCAAAAGTTATGTTATGGTTCAACATGTGTAGTTTCAAGATTTGTAAACTTTGTGTACTGACCAAACCAACCAAGCTCTACAGTTCCCGTGGAGCCGTGTCTGTTTTTGGCAATGATACACTTAGCCATGTTTTTCTTTTCCGGGTCGTTGTTGTAGTATTCGTCACGGTATAAGAACATAACGCTGTCGGCATCCTGCTCGATTGCACCCGAGTCACGAAGGTCGCTGAGCATAGGAGTCTTGTCGGGTCTGTTTTCAGGACCTCTAGACAGCTGTGCACAGGTAATAATAGGCACTTCAAGTTCTTTAGCCATAAGCTTTAAGGCTCTTGAAATGTCACCAACTTCAGTTACTCTGTTGTCGCTTCTTCTGTCAGACTGCATAAGCTGAAGATAGTCAATAACAACAAGACCTAAATTTTTAACACGTCTAAGCTTTGCTTTCATGCCCATAACAGTAATGCCGGCTGTATCGTCAATGAGAATGTCTGTCTGCGACAGAACTCCCGAGGCTCTTGCAAGCTTTACCCAGTCTTCCTCGGATAAATCTCCCTTTCTCATTTTGTAAGAGTCAATTAAAGCTTCTGAGGAGAGCATTCTTGATACAAGCTGTTCGCAGCTCATTTCCAGAGAGAATACCACAACTGTTTTCTTTGTTTTAAGGGCAACCTGAGAAGCAATGTTAAGACAAAAGCTGGTTTTTCCCATACCGGGTCTTGCACCCACAAGAACAAGATCACTTTTTCCCATACCAACAAGCAATTTGTCAATGTCGGTAAAATATGTGGGAGTACCAAGAGCAGCCGAGCCGTTTTTGATAAGCTCGTCAAGATGCTTGTAGTTGGCAAGAATAACGTCCTTTATGTGAGAAAAACCTTTAGTTTCATTCTTGTCAGCAATGTCAAAAATAAGCTGTTCGGAACGGTCAAGAATGTCTGCGGCATTTCCCTCTGCGGCATAAGCCATTCTGGAAATTTCGCCTGAAGCTTCTATAAGACGGCGTAAAAGAGCCTTGTCACGAATAATGCGTAAGTAGTCATTAAGATTTGCAATGGAGGGAACTGACTGTGCAAGAAGAGCAACATAGCTCTTTCCGCCTGCATCGTCATATGTTCCGCTCTTGACAAGCTCCTCAACAAGAGTTACCGCATCAATGGTATTGTTGTTGAGAAACAGCTCACGCATAGCTTCGTAAATGACTCTGTGATGCTCGTGATAGAAGTCCTCGGTTTTTATGGAATTTGCCACATCTCTAATTTTGTCAGGGTCAAGAATTATTGTACCAAGTACCGACTGCTCTGCTTCAAGAGAAAAGGGCATTTTGCCCGCAGGCTCGTCTGTCAGATAAATGTCTGCCATAATATCATTCCTTGCTTGCAATTAATACATTTAATTTTCCCACGATTTCGGGATAGAGCTTAACATCAACGCTGTAAGTTCCGAATGCTTTTATTGCATCGGGAAGAACAATTTTTCTTTTGTCAATTTCAATGCCGAATTGAGCAGCAAGTGCCTCTGCTATTTCCTTTGAAGTAACAGAGCCGAAAAATTTTCCGTCACTGCCTGATTTTGCGTAAAGCTTGACAACAATGCTTTCAAATTTTGCAGCTGTGTCCTTAGCTGCCTGTTTTTCAAGCTCCTCGCGTCTTTTCTTTGCAGCTTCCTTGTTCTTGACGTCGTTTAAGATTTTTGCATCAACAACGCAGGCAAGATTTTTTGGAAACAGGAAATTTCTTGCATAACCGTCTGAAACGTTTATGATTTCATCCTTTTTGCCCTGACCTTTAACGTCCTGTAATAATAAAACTTTCATTGTATATACCTCCATGGCAGAAAAATTGCGTTTACTATTGCTATTATAAAAGAATAGCATAAATATTGCATAAAGTCAATGAAAATTACATGAATAATTATCATTTATAAATAAATTGAAGTAAAAAAAGTATTAATAATAAAAATTGTATTGATAATTGAAAAAAAATCTGCTATAATGTAATGAAAAGAATATAGAAAGAGGAGAAAAACATGACACAGTACATAAAATCCATAATCTACGGTATAGTGCAGGGACTTACGGAATTTTTGCCTGTATCCAGTTCAGGACATCTGGCGGTGTTTCAGAATGTATTTGGGGCTGTTGATGAACAGCTTTCGGGTGTAACCTTTACGCTTCTTATGCACGTGGGAACACTGGCTGCAGTGCTTGTGGTGTACAGAAAAGACGTGGCAGGACTGATAAAAAGCTTTTTCTCTCTTGTAAAACGATTGTTTACCGGAGAATTCAAGTACAGTAAAATGAATACTGACGAAAAGCTGTTTTGTCTGCTTTTCATAGCACTTATACCTTTGTTGTTGGGAGCTGTGCTTGAGGGAACTGTTGAGTTTTTGTCTGCATATACCTTTGCAGTAGGACTTTTGTGGATAATAAACGGACTCATTTTTCTTGTTTCAGAAAAAATTTCGGTAAAGCAAAAGAAGTTTGAAGAAATTAAACCGAAGAATGCATTGATTGTGGGACTGTTTCAGCTTTTTGCCATTCTTCCGGGTATATCACGTTCAGGCATGACAATTACGGGCGGCGTTTTCAACGGCTTTAAAAGAGAGCTTGCGGTAAAATTTTCGTTTATACTTTCAATTCCCGCAATTTTAGGATCTGTTGCAATAACTGTTCTCAAGGATTACAAGGATATTTCCATTGGAGAAAACGCCGGAGTGCTTTTTGCAGGAGTTGTGGCTTCCTTTGTGTCGGGATTTCTTGCAATTAAGCTTTTGGAATACATATCAAAAAAGAACACATTCAAGGCGTTTGCATATTACTGCATAGCTATAGGTGTTGCGGCAATAGCATTTGATGTAATAAAAATGGTAGTAATCGGAGGTTAAAATTTTGGCTGAGAAAAAAACGGCGAAAAGCAAGGCTTCATCATCAAAGAAAAAGCAGAACGAAAAACAGATGGAGCTGAGTGAAAATGCAAGGGTAAAAAACAGAATAAAGGAGCTGAAGTCCCAGCAGGACAGAGAAAACACCATTTGCTGTCAGATAATGCCGGGAGTGCTTGTTTTTGCGGCGGCTTTCTTTGCGGTATGCTTTATTATTCCCGAAAAAATGGGATTTTTAAAGTACATGGTGGAATTTTTCAAAGGACTATTTTCGGGAGCAATATGGATGATTCCCCTGTGTGCTGCAATAATGGGCTTTTTGTGGAAAAGGGACTATGTTTCACAGAGCGTAGGTAAAAAAGTGGCACTTTGCACATTTTTTGTTTCTTTTTCATCGGCATTTTTGCATCTGCTTGACCTGTCCTCAAAGAAAGTAGTGCATGATTTTAATCCCATAAATCTCTATTTTGATGGTATGGAAGGCGTGGGCGGCGGTGCAATAGGCGGACTTTTGGGAAATATTCTTGATAAGTTCACAGGTCTTGGTGCTTACATAATAACGGTGTTTATGATAATACTGTTTGGATTTTCGCTGTTCAATATTACACCTGCGGATATGCTTGTCTACTGTAAAAATAAGATTAAAGAATCGTTGTATAATGCTAATCTTGAAAGAGAAAAAAGACTTGAAGAAAGCATAAATAAGCAGAATCTTGAAAGACAGGAAAAAATAGCAAGGGCAAATGAAAGATCAGCTGAACAAGAAGCAGAGGACGCTAAGAAAATGCGTAAAAGACGTGCATATCTTGAAGATGCGGGACTTGATGGAGCAGATCAAAAGGATGCGTCATTGCCTGATGAAGAAATAAAGCCTGAGCTTGATGATATACAAAGTGTTAACCTTGAGAAAATCGGACATGAGCAACAGGAAGACAGTATTGTGAATCTTGATGCTTTTAACGAAATAATTAGTGAAAATGAAGATAAAGCAGAGGACTTTGGAATAGGTGTCTTGCCGGATATTCCTCTTGACCAAAATGCAATGACAGAAAAGATAATACAGCCTGAAGAGATAGATATGTCTACTATTTTCACAAGCGATGCAAGCGTTTCCATGGGAGGAAAAGAAGCTGCAGCGGGAGTTATGACTTCAGGACAAGAGGGAGCACAGCTATCCGAAAGAAAAGCTGAGGGAAGCGATTCGATTGAGGCACATAGCTCCAGCCTTGAAGTAGCACACGCACCCAAAATTGAGGAAATATATAATTTCCCTCCAATAAACTTTTTACAGCAAGACCCAAATCCCCTTACATTCTCCGTAACCGACGAGCTTAAACAGACGAGTATCAAGCTCGTAGAAACCTTAAGAAACTTCGGTGTAAAAACAAAGATAATGAATATTTGTTGCGGACCTACAGTAACTCGTTACGAACTTCAGCCTGAGGTTGGCGTAAGAGTTCGTTCAATCGCAAATCTTTCTGATGATATTGCACTTCACCTTGCAGCAGCGGGTGTAAGAATAGAAGCTCCGATACCGGGCAAGGATGCTGTTGGTATAGAGATACCAAATAAAACTGTTTCAACGGTTTATGTGAGAAATCTTATCGAGAGTGAAAGCTTTGCAAAGCAGAAGAGTAAGATTACTGTATGCTTAGGTATGGACGTTGCAGGAAGTCCCGTTTATATGAATATTGCAAAAATGCCTCACATACTTATAGCAGGTGCTACGGGTATGGGTAAATCGGTTTGTATAAACAGCTTTATTGTAAGTATTCTTTATAAGGCAAGACCTGACGAAGTAAAGCTTATTCTGATTGATCCAAAAAAGGTTGAGCTTAGCATTTATAATGGTCTGCCTCATTTGCTTGTACCTGTTGTCAGCGATCCTAAAAAAGCGGCAGGCTCACTTGCGTGGGCTGTAAATGAAATGGAACGCCGCTTTATGCTTATAGAAGAAGTGGGTGTGCGTGACAGCGACACGTATAATGAAGTAACAAGAGAAGATCCTGAAAAAGAATATATGCCTAAAATTGTCATTATCATAGATGAGCTTGCTGACCTTATGATGACAGCACGTGACGAGGTTGAAACCTCTATATGCAGACTTGCACAAAAGGCAAGAGCAGCAGGCATGCACCTTGTTATAGGTACTCAAAGACCATCTGTAGACGTAATTACGGGTCTAATTAAGGCAAATGTACCATCGAGAATTGCTTTTACAGTGGCATCTCAGGTGGATTCAAGAACTATTATTGATGTGTCGGGTGCTGAAAAGCTACTTGGACGCGGAGATATGCTGTATGCACCTGTCGGAAGCATGAAGCCAATGCGTGTACAAGGCTCGTTTGTCAGTGAAAAGGAAATAGAAAATATAGTTGAGTTCCTCAAGAACGGTAAACACTTTGAGTATGATGCCGATATTATTGCAAGCATTGAAAGAGAAGCGGCAAGATGTGGCGAAAAGAAGAAAGGCAAGGGCGGCGACTCTGACGGCGGTTATGAGGACGGCGAGGACAGAGATTCAATTATTTCCAGTGATGATGCAGTGCTTCCCGCAATAGAAATTGCAGTAGATTCCGGCTCGATATCTACTTCTCTGCTTCAAAGAAAGCTGTCGCTTGGATATGCAAGAGCTGCAAGAATAGTGGACAAGCTTGAAAAAATAGGAGTTGTAGGACCATTTGAAGGCTCAAAACCCAGAAAGGTCCTCATCACTCGCGAAGAATACCTTGAAATGCGTATGAATTACCAGAACGGCGAGGAATAATATGTCAAAAAAAGACAGGAAAAAGCTTATAAGTCTTATAGCTGTTTTTGTAGTGGCACTGTATAGCTTTGTTGTAAACGAGGTAAAAACATCCCAAAAGAGAGCAAAGGTTTCAACAGTGACATATGAGAATGTCGCATCCGATGCAGCTGGGAAAGATGTGTTTTTTGTCCATTACATCGATGTAGGACAGGGAGATTGTACTCTTGTGGAAACACCGGGCGGGAAATTTGTGCTTATAGATGCGGGAACAAATGACAGTGAATATGAGCTTTTGTCCTACCTTGATTCGAGAAAGGTCAAGCATATTGAATGTATGTTTCTCACACATCCCCACGAAGACCATATAGGCTCGGCTGATGCGGTGCTGGACAGCTTTTATGTCCATAATGTTGTAAAAACAGACCGGGACGACGGCTGCAGTAATTGCGAAAATCTTGACAGGTCAATAGAAGAAAGCAAAAATCATATTGGCACTAAGGTGACAGAGCCTCTCACGGGAGATAAATACGTAATTGATGGTATTGAATTTCTTGTGCTTTCGGACGGAAGAGAATATGAGGATTATAATGACTCAAGCATTTGTATAAGAATGGAGTACGGAAAGAGTACCTTTATTTTCACGGGCGATGCACAGAGCAAAGTGGAAAGAGATATACTGTTTTCAGACATGGACGTTTCTGCCGAGGTTTTAAAATGCGGTCATCACGGGTCAAGCACTTCCTCGTGCGAAGAATTTTTAGGTGCAGTAGAGCCCGACATTGCAATAATCAGCTGTGGAGAGAATAATTCCTATGGTCATCCCCACGATGAAGTTCTGGAGAGCCTTGCGGACAGAGGTGTTACGGTGTACAGAACTGACGAAGATGGAAATATTGTGCTTAAATGCACCACAGAGCAAATCAGCTATCTTGCAGCGTAGCTTGTGGCGTTTCTTTCTGTTCTTTGGTTAAAGCAAAGTGTCCAAGCTTTGTGCCTGAGGTGTAGTACTCGCATAAAACATCTGATTTTGAACGGGTGATTTTGTAATCTGTTGTAATAGAGTCATCACCCTTGACAGTAAGATAAATGTCAT
>JAGBCG010000136.1 GCA_017938055.1 Clostridia bacterium | reverse complement strand
GATATTATATTTGTTTCTTCAACTCGCCGCAGGCGAATACCACTGTCCAAAGGGCAATATCACTTACAAAGTAAATATCACTTGTTCCGTAAGGAACAAATATAACTGAAAAAAGACATCCAAAGATGTCTTTTTTCATGGTGACCCGTACGGGAATCGAACCCATGTTTTCGCCGTGAGAGGGCGATGTCTTAACCGCTTGACCAACGGGCCTTAATCAGTACTTGCATATTGTATCACAATACACATTCTTTGTCAAGATATTTTTACAAAAAATAATTGAGAAAAAACATATTTTTTTCCGAAAAGGTATTGACAAACAACAACTGTTGTGATAAAATAATTGACGTTGCGAGCAAGAGTGCTTTTAACATATTAAAGTAAATATATAGCGGAATTGTGTAACGGTTAGCACGACAGACTCTGACTCTGTTTGTCTGGGTTCAAATCCTAGTTCCGCTGCCAGAAAAAATCCTGTCTTTTGACAGGATTTTTTTGTACTCTATTACTACACTATAAATATATTTTGCAAAAAGCACTAAAGGACATGAAAAAGCACTTGCCGAATATCAACAAGCTCAAAACACTCACAAAATGAAACAACGCACCTATTCGGTGCGTCTTCAACATTAACAAATTGCTGCTTCATTCGTCAAACACAGCTTAGATTAAAGATTGAAAATGGACTCTGCATTAATATGAGCATCGGGGTCGTTCACTTCTATACTTGCATTAAGAATGTCCTGTACAGATACTACAGACACTTCAACCTCGGGTGCAACATAGGTCTTCTTCATAACGAAAAACCTCCCATTAACTTGATACATCTATTTTACATTACAAGACTATATTTGTCAATCGTCATTTTTCACAAAGTTTTTATACTTTTTTATGCTATATTATACAAGCTACGCTCTTTTAAACTTTTTTGAGATAAGAATGTTAATTAATTAAGACTTCTATTGACAAAAAACTATATAAATACTATAATGGTTAACATGTTAACTATTAACACATTAACTTTTTCTTTGTCTTTTATATAAAGAGGTGAATACAACATGACTAAAAAATTCGATAAAGAACGTGCACACAGCACCTTTTACAAAATAATACAAACAGACCGTCTTCACAGGAGCGTCGTTGAAAGCTTTCTTTCCTCTCTGGGCATACACCGAAGTCAGCACATGATTCTTATGCATCTCTCAAAAGAAAACCTCTACCCTTCCCAGAAAGCACTTGCAGAGCACTTTAAAATCAGCCCTGCAGCAATAGCGGTATCTTTGAAAAAGTTAGAAGAAAACGGCTATATCACCCGTTCCAGTTACAAGGACGACGAAAGGCTAAATACCATTTCTCTTACCAAAAAAGGCAGAGAAGTTGTTGAAAAATCAAAAGTATTATTTGAAGAAACAGACTTTGCCATGTTTGAAAATTTCACAGATGACGACTATCGCAACCTCGAGGAATGTCTTAAGAAGATGACAGACGGCTTAAACAAATGCTACGCCAGCGTCAATGCTTTTGAAAATTAGTTATTTACAGGCCCAATCACTACTATATATTACTATATCAATTTGAAAGGAAGATTCAGCGTTGAAAAGATGGCTTTCCTACGTTAAACCCTACAAGCTATACTTCATCTTAGGTCCTCTGCTTATGATTGTGGAGGTTATAGGAGAGGTCCTCATGCCTATGTTTCTTGGGCTAATCCTTAATGAAGCCTCAGCAGGAACACTCAATACGCAAAAGTGTATTTTATTTATCGTTTACATGATACTCACTGCCATCATGATGATGGTAGGAGGTGTAGGCGGAGCATATTTTGGCACAAAAGCTTCAGTAAACTACGCAGCAGACGTAAGACGTGACGTTTACAAAAAGGTACAGAAGTTTTCTTTTGCCAACATAGACAAATTTTCCACAGGCTCTCTTGTTACAAGACTTACCAACGACATAACACAGATTCAGAACTTTATTATGACACTTCTAAGAATGTGTATGCGTTCACCGGGTATGTTTATAGGTGCTCTGATTATGGCAATAAATCTTCGTCCTCAGTTATCCTGGATTTTTGCCGTATCCGTTCCCATTCTCGCAGTAGTCATCGCTCTTATAATCAAAACCGCATTCCCACGCTTTGGAATTATGCAAAACAAAATGGATAAGCTCAATTCCACCGTACAGGAAAGTGTTACAAATGTAAGGGTTGTCAAGTCCTTTGTCAGAGAAGACTACGAGGTAAAAAAATTCACTGCTGCCAATTCAGACCTTAAAAACTCCGGCATTTCTGCTATTAAGGTAATGATTCTTACCGGTCCTTTTATGACACTTTTCATGAACATTACCATTGCAGCTATCATCTGGTTTGGTGCTCATCAGGTCATGGGCATAACTGACACCATGGCACCCGGTGACCTTTCCCAGTTTATTACATATGCAAACCAGATTCTTCATTCTCTTATGATGCTGTCCATGATGTTTATGATGTCCTCACGTGCCATGGCAAGTGCCAAGCGTATTTCTGAGATACTTGACGAAAAGGTCGATATTTCAGACGAAAACGCCACTTTCAAGGAAAAGACAGTAACACATGGTAACATAGAATTCAAGGACGTAACTTTCAGATATTACAAAAACAGCGACGACAGTGTACTTGAAAAAATCAATCTTACAATTCCCGCAGGCAAGACTGTTGGTATTATCGGTTCAACAGGCTGTGGAAAGACTACCCTTGTTTCCCTTATTCCAAGACTTTACGACACAGACTCAGGTGAGGTTTTGGTTGATGGAGTAAACGTAAAGGACTACAGCCTTAAAAACCTGCGTGAAGGCGTGGGTATGGTTTTGCAAAACAACGTACTGTTCTCAGGAACTATACAGGACAATCTTCGTTGGGGCGACGAGAATGCTACCATGGAGGAGATTATATCTGCCGCCGACAGTGCCCAGGCAGACAGTTTTATCAAGAGCTTCAAGGATGGTTATGACACCGAACTTGAGCAAGGCGGTGTAAACGTCTCCGGCGGTCAGAAGCAAAGGCTTTGTATTGCAAGAGCACTTCTTAAAAAGCCAAAAATTCTCATTCTTGACGACTCCACAAGTGCCGTTGATACGGCTACTGAGGCAAAAATACGCAAGGAATTTAAGACAGGTCTTAAAGACTCCACCAAAATTATTATAGCACAACGTATTATGTCGGTAATGGAAGCAGACATGATTGTTGTAATGAACGATGGTGAAATAACAGGCATCGGAACTCACGATGAGCTTATGCAAACCAACACCGAATACCGTGAAATATACGCTTCCCAGATGGAAAGCAATCAGAAGGAGGCGTAAGACATGGCAAGATCATTAACAGAACTTCAAAAACAGTACAACTCATCTGCTCCTGACAAAAAGCAAGGTATGCGTCCCATGGGAGGAGGACCAGGCAGAGGCCACGGCGGTCCAAGAGGCGGCTTTATGACCAAAAGCAAGCCTAAGAACACCAAAAACACAATCAAAAGGCTTTTTAAGTACGTCAGAAAGTACCGACTGCACATAGCCGTTGTTGTGCTTTGCATGCTTATAAGTACAGTTACAAATCTTATTGGCTCATTTATGCTTGCACCCATTATCAACAAAATCACTTTCCATGTTGCTCCAGGCATTGCTTCAAAGCTTAGTATTACAGAGCGAATCTCCGACAATGCAATTTCAGGCTTTACGGACATGGCATTTGATTCAGTAAGAAATGCTCTGGGTGGTGATGCCAGAGCTGAGGTTTTTGCCTATATTCTTTCTGCCATTACAATACTTATTTCAGTATATCTTGTCGGCGTTATAGCAACTTATCTGCAAAACAGAATTATGGTAAATGTTTCTCAAGGCTCTCTTGAAGCTATCAGAAACGATTTGTTTGCCAAAATGCAAAAGCTTCCCGTAAGATTCTTTGACAACAATCCGACGGGCGAGGTAATGAGCCGATTTACCAATGACGTTGACAACATCGGCATAATGCTTGACAACTCTCTGATTTCACTTATTTCAGGCACAATTACTCTTTTGGGAACTCTTATATTTATGCTGACAACAAACTGGCTTCTAACGCTGATTACCATTATTTTTGTTCCCATTTTTATGAGGCTTTGCGTTTGGATTGCGAACAAAAGCAGAAAGTATTATTCAGGTCAGCAAGCAGCTTTGGGTGCCGTTAACGGCTACATTGAAGAAACCGTTACAGGTCAGAAGGTTATAAAGGTATTCAACCACGAAACAAATTCCGTTGAAGAATTTTCACTCCTAAACGACGATTTACGTGACAAGCAGTTCAAGGCTCAGTTCTACGGCGGTATCATGGGACCCATTATGAACAACACCTCCAACATAAGTTATGCTTTTACTCTTGGCATAGGCGGTATTCTTATTTGTACCGGCAACATGAACCCAGGCTCTCTTACTGTTTTCGCACAGTATTCCAAGCAATTCTCCTTCCCTATTAACAACATTTCTCAGCAGATGACCACCGTATTTTCCGCACTTGCAGGTGCTGAGCGTGTTTTTAACATCATTGATATGGAGCCTGAGCCTGAGGACAAAAAGGATGCAATAAGCGGAGATGCTATAAAGGGACACGTTGTTCTTGACAATGTTTCTTTTGGGTACAATCCCGACAGACTTATTCTAAAAAACATTTCTCTGTACGCAAAACCCGGTCAGAAAATTGCCTTTGTAGGCTCTACTGGTGCGGGTAAAACCACTGTCACAAATCTTCTTAACCGATTTTACGACATTGACGAGGGCAGCATTACCATTGATGGTATTGATATCAAAGACATAAAGCGTGACGAGCTTAGAAAGAACATTGCAATGGTTCTTCAGGATACACACTTATTCACAGGAACGGTTATGGAAAACATCCGTTACGGCAGGCTTGATGCCACTGACGAGGAAGTAATCGCCGCAGCAAAAACCGCTAGTGCACACTCCTTTATCATGCGTCTTTCCGACGGCTACAACACAGTTCTTGAGGGTGACGGTGCCAATCTTTCACAAGGTCAAAGACAGCTTCTCAACATCGCACGTGCGGCACTTAGCAAAGCACCTATTCTTGTTCTTGACGAAGCTACAAGCTCTGTTGACACACGTACCGAGCGTCACATAGAGCATGGCATGGACAGACTTATGAAGGACAGAACCACCTTTGTTATTGCCCACCGTCTTTCCACAGTAAGAAATGCCGATGCCATTATGGTACTTGAAAACGGAGAAATCGTAGAAAGAGGAAACCATGACGACTTAGTAAATCAGAAAGGCAGATACTACGAGCTTTACACGGGCAAAAAAGAGCTTGATTAATAAAAATCGACACAAACAAAGCAGGGATTGCATTTAACCGCAATCCCTTTGTTTTTTTATTCTTAATTTACTATATTCACCTTTCAGCTCTGAACATTTGCTCAACAGCTATTCTTAATACGTCTTCACTATCGTTATTATCCTTTTTATCTTTATCATCAAATTCCGTTCCATTTACGGCACAGACTACCCATTTTCCCTTTTGCTTCTCTACGTCCAGGTGAAGCACTACCTGAGTCATTACAGGCTGCTCACCATATGCAAGATAATCAATCAGGAATGCACTCTTAGCCATTGCACGTTCAGTTTCGTTTTCTGCAAGATTTGTCAGGCAATAATCGAGCGTTTTATTGATTTGGCAAGGATATTCGTCTGACGACAAATCGAGATTCTGAAACAAGTGGGCCGCCTGATTTGTTCCCCTATATATCAGCTCAAGAGTGTCAGCAAAATCAACTGTCTTTAACGTAACTACAACAGTATATCCCTCATCATTTGAAACACAGTCTTCTTTATGTACCGATTTTTTATCAAATTTATTTATCACATAGCCGCTCAGCTTTTCTATCGGTGTCTGATTATTATCATACACTTTGTCATATACCCAATCTTCATTTGATTCATATTTTCCGTAGAAGCCCTCAACAAACGCCGTTGTAAAGGTTTCACTTTGTGCTTCAACCCAATTCTCTACAGCTTTGGTTATTCCTTTAAAATCTCTGTTGCTTACTTGCTTTTTTGCACATCCTGCTGATGCCACAACCATAAAAGCTGCCAACACCACGCACAAAGCCATCTTAATTTTACCTGAAAAATTTTTCACCGACTTATCCTCCATATCATTTAGTTCTTTCAATATAAACTATATTACCACAAAACATCAACACAAGTCCAACAGCCTTTTAACAACATGATACGCTATTGTAAGCCCCGCAACAGATGGCACAAAAGCACTGCTTGCCACAGTCGATTTGCCCTCACATTTTGTATTAGCATCATTTTCCGTACACAGCACTTTTTTTGGTTCTTCCGTTGAATACACAACATCAAGCCTATCAATATTATTCTTTTTACAAAGCCCTCTCATAACTCTTGCCAGAGGGCAGCCCTTTGTTTTATAAATATCCGTTATCAATATTTTTGTGGGATCAAGCTTATTTCCTGTTCCCATTGAGCTGACAACAGGAACATTCTTTTCCTTACATCCTTTTACTATTTCAATTTTCCCGCTTACAGTGTCTATTGCATCCACTACATAATCGTACTGTGAAAAATCTATAACCGATGCATTTTCGGGAAGATAAAAAATATTATACGTGTTACAAATTATGTGTGGGTTTATATCTGTCAGCCGTTCTTTGACCACTTCCGTTTTATATCTGCCTACAGTGGAATTCAATGCTATAATCTGACGGTTAATATTGGAAAGATTCACCTTATCGTTATCCACAACGTCAATTTGTCCAACGCCGCTTCTTGCAAGTGCCTCGCATACATAGCCACCTACTCCTCCAACACCAAACACAAGCACCTTTTTACGTGACAGCAAAAGAACTTTATCCTTGCCTGTCAGCATTTCAAATCTAACAAAAGCCTCACTCATTGACAACTACCGCCTTTCGTGCCGACAAAGCTCTCTTTTTTGGTCTTGTATGATGTTTGCGTTGACTCTTTTTTTTGCTTCTTTCAAAATATTCTCTTGTCTTTTCGTCAAGTATGTACATCTGCTGACTGACAGAAAAAGTTTTTTGCGGCGTTTCCGATATTTTTACAACTGCCATAAAGTCGCCATCCTTTTCACAATGGCCCTCTACGTGAATTCTATTATTATTGATGCGTTTTGGTTTTTCGTGCTTCATTTTTTCGCCACAGAAAGGACACACAGGACGTATTATATATCCGTTTGCCCATATGTCCTCTCTTGTTTTTATGTGGCGGAATTTTCGTTTTAAGAGAACGGCACTTCCCTTTTCTCCTTTATTTTCGCTTGTAGGCATGTGTTTTAAATTTTCAATACCGTTCTTTAAATCAAGCTTTTCACACACGAGTGCCGAGCACATTGCGTCATACAATGCATCATGCAACCGGCTTTCATCCGCACTTATTGCCAAATGCTCAAGTGCAAACGAAAGTGCATACTGTCTTTTTTCAAGTCCCGTTTGCATACTGAATATCATTTGCAAATTATAATACTTTGGTATCCATTTTTCATCAAGTCCGAAAAATTTAAGATTATTGCGAAGTATCCTTACATCATCACAGCCCCATATGAGAAGCACAAACTGTTCTGTACAAAACTCTTTAAAGCTTTCGATTACACTGCCAAATGCTTCTCCCTTATCAAGCATTTCATCTGTGATACCCGTCAGCTGTTTTATAACCTTATTCATTGACGTAAGGCTGACAGGCTTTATTATTCTTTCAAAAGTATCAACGGTTTTCCCATTTTCATCAAGCTTTACAGCACCGATTTGTATTATCTCATTTTTCATACATACGCCGTTTTTACACAGCACTGCTTCACCATATGCGGGCTGATTCCATTCCATATCAAGCACAATATACTTCATTTTCTCGCACCTATCGTTCTTCAATATGCAACAGTATATCATACTTTTCGCAATTATTCAATGTTTTTTCAATAATTACTTATCAATTTATCACATCATTTTTATTTTTTTCATTTTTCGGCAAAATGGATTTTGCAATTCTGTTACACATCTCTTTTGCTGCCTCCATATTTGTTGCTTCACTTATCATTTTTATTCCTCTTACTCTGT
>JAGBCG010000135.1 GCA_017938055.1 Clostridia bacterium | reverse complement strand
TCAAGACGAGAAACTTCGTTTCTACGCTCTTTCAGCTCGCTCTCCATTTCATTTTTGTTTTTAAGAATTTCTTCTTTGGCTTCAATCAAAGCCTCTTTCTTTTTTGTTTCGGCGGTTTTCTCTGCTTCATCAACTATGCGTTTTGCTTCATGCTCCGCACTTTTGATTTTGGCTTCGGCAACTTGCTTTCTCATAAAAATACCAACAACTACGCCTATTACCAAGCATAACACACCTACAACCACTGCGATTATAGGATCCAAAATAAAAGCACCTCCTTCGTTTTTACATAATAACAAAACAGGTGCAATACAATATTAAACATATAACAACTCCGTTTTTTCACGTACACGGAGCTTTTTTACAAATACAAAAACCTCGGGGGCTTATATCCCGAAAATTCGCCTATAAATTTATAAAAGCCTTAAGCGGCAGATGTATATTAAAAAAATATATGTCAACACTGTAAAGCACACAAAAATAATAAATGTTATCTTGTAACCCTACAATATGTGTATTATACATCAAATACGACAAATTGTCAAGACCGCTTAAGCATTTTATACAATTTTTTTGATATTTTTTACAAAAATATTCCGTTTTTTACTTATACTTTACAACTATTTAATAATTCCGGAGCTTGCAATAACATCCACAATTTTTTCAAGTTCATCCGCATCTTTTACAAGTGCAAAGCGGACATATCCCTCACCGTTTTTACCGAATGCCGCACCGGGAGTGCAAATTACCCCTGTCTTTTCCATGAGCAAGTTGCAAAATTCCACACTGTTGTTATATCCCTTCGGCAAAGGTGCCCAAACAAACATTGTCCCCTTTGAATCAGGCACATTCCAGCCAATTTTCCTAAGATTTCCGCAAAGGGCATCACGTCTTTTCTGATACTGGAGTCTTTGCTCTTCAACAACGCTTCTGTCAAGCTTCATTGCCGCTATTGCACCGTACTGAACAGGTTTAAAAACGCCAAAATCATACTGTGAGCGAAGCAATTTAAAGGCATCTATCACCTCTTTATTGCCTATTGCAAAGGAAATTCTTGCCCCCGTTATATTAAAGGATTTTGAGAGAGAATAGAATTCTATTCCCACGTCCTTTGCTCCGGGAATGGACAAAAATGAAAAGCTCTCATTGCCGTCAAATATGATATCCGAATATGCGTTATCATTAATAATTATAAAGCCATACTTTTTTGCAAGCTCTATAACTTCCATATACATTTGTCTTGTTGCCACAGCTCCCACAGGATTTGAAGGATACGATAGTATTATAAACTTTGTTCTTTTTAATACATCCTCGTCAAGCTCTTTAAGGCAGGGAAGATAATTATTTTTCTCAAGCAATGGGTAAAAATGCATCTCCGCCTCGCCAAAGTATGCTCCCACCTCGAATATAGGATACCCGGGATCAGGAAGCAAAACTACATCCCCCTTATTACACAGTGCAAGACCTATATGACCTATTCCCTCCTGAGAGCCATGAACTGCTGTAATTTCTTCTTTACATATTTCAACTGAGAATCTGTCTTTATAATAATGTATCAGAGTTTCGGTAAGCTCATCAATCTCAGTCAAGGCATATTTGAAGTTTTCAGCGTCGAGGCATGCCTCGGACACCGCTTTCATCACAGATGGATGAGGTTTAAAATCGGGAGTTCCTATTGAAAGATTATAAATGGTTCTACCCATTTTGACAAGTTCGTTCTTTTTATCGTCAAGGCTTGCAAAAATACCTGTTTGAAAATGGTTTAGTCTTTGTGCTTTTGCTGTTTTCATTTTTCTTTCTCCATATGTATTTTTATATTTTTTTCTACATATAATATATAAAGCATATTTATGCACTATATTTTGTACTTTACCCGTATATTATACTCTTGCACAACAGCCTTGTCAAGACATATTGCATTTTTGAAATAACAAAATGTTTTCAAAAATTACACACAATGTTATAAGGCATCTGCTACATTATTAATAGAAAAAAAACGGAGGAACAAAAAATGTCTGTTGATACAAAAGCACTTTATTCTCTTTCGTACGGTCTGTTTTTACTCACTTCAAAACTTGGTGACAAGCACAACGGATGTATTATCAACACTGCCTCACAGATTACCGACAACCCGTTAATGCTATGCGTTACTGTAAACAAGCAAAATTACACTCATGAC
>JAGBCG010000134.1 GCA_017938055.1 Clostridia bacterium | reverse complement strand
TGTTGACTATGATAAAGATGAATTTGAAAGAATCAAAAAAGCGGCAAAGAAAATACAGAATATCTGTGACGTCCTTATCGTAATAGGTATAGGCGGCTCATACCTTGGTGCAAGAGCAGCAATAGAGTTTATTAAGTCACCTAATTATAACCTTCTTAAAAAGGATACACCTGAAATATACTTTATCGGAAACTCCATAAGTCCATCAGCACTTTCAGAAACACTCCAGCTTTGTGAGGGTAAGGATATCTGCGTAAATGTTATTTCAAAGTCCGGTACAACCACTGAGCCTGCAGTTGCTTTCAGAATCTTCCGTGGGCTTCTTGAAGAAAAATATGGCAAGGACGGAGCAAAAGAAAGAATTTTTGCAACCACTGATAAAGCAAGAGGAACTCTTAAAGAATTCAGTGATGATATGGGTTATGAAACCTTTGTTATCCCGGATGATGTAGGCGGAAGATATTCTGTACTTACAGCATGTGGACTTTTGCCGATTGCCGTTGCAGGATGCGATATTGACGAAATTATGCGTGGTGCAAAGGCGGCATATGACGAGCTTTCAGTTTGTGATGTGGAGAAAAATCATGCGTATAAATATGCCGTTCTTAGAAATGTGCTTTATAATAAGGGTAAGGCGGTTGAAATCATGGCTTGCTATGAGCCTGCATATCAGTATATGAATGAATGGTGGAAACAGCTTTTTGGCGAAAGCGAGGGTAAAGATAATAAGGGTATATTCCCGGCATCCGTTATTTACTCAACAGACCTTCATTCTCTTGGACAGATTGTACAGGAAGGTCAGAGAAATATTTTTGAAACGGTTGTAGACATTCAAAAGCAAAACGCTGAAATTATTATACCCGATGACCCTCAGAATGTTGATAAGCTTAACTTCCTCACAGGTCACCAGCTTGATGAAGTAAACAAAAAGGCATATCTTGCAACACTTTTCGCTCACACTGACGGAGATGTTCCCAATATAGTACTTGAAATTCCCTCAAGAAGCGAATATGATTACGGATTTACAGTTTACTTCTTTGAGCTTGCCTGTGCAGCCTCAGGTTATATGCTTGGAGTAAATCCATTTAATCAGCCGGGCGTTGAAGCTTATAAAAAGAATATGTTCGCACTTCTTGGTAAACCCGGTGAGGAAAACGAAAAAAGAAAGCTTGAGCTTGAAAAGAGATTACATTCTCTCTAATAAAAAATTTGCCGTCCTTGAATCAGATGTCGACTCAGGGACGGCTTTTTATGTGTTTATAATTCCTTTTGTGTCAGGATATATTCCTTGATTTGCTTGAATTGCTCTTTTGTAATGGTATGTGATAAATCAAATCTCAGCATCTCGTTTATAACTTTGATAGCATCCGGCCTGTCGCACAGTAAATAAACCAATACAGTAAAGCCCTCTCTTGATATTTCTGTGTCCTTGTGAAGCTTTTTGTAAATCAGTGTTGTAAAAGCGTCCTTAATTATATTTTGTGCATATAATGGTGTTGCGTTTTTCTTTAACATGTAGAACGAGTAAGCAACGCAATGCTCGGCTGATTTTACTGTTATATCCTCACCAATATGCTCTAACATTAGCTTCTCACACTCAATGTCATCAAGACCTTTCAAAATATCCTTTTGAGAAAAGTCAGAATACTCTTTTGAAAAGAATGGTGATAAATGGTTACATACTCTCTTTATGTAGCCGTAGCATATGGTGTAAACAACCCTGTCAAAGCAGGCATCAGGAATTGAAGAATTTGACTTTATAACATTCATGATATTCTCTAACAATGGCACACAAGCTTTGCTGTACTCAAGTTGGTTTGCACAGTGCTCGTACAGTTCTTGCAGATCTTCATTATTAAGCTTTTTGTGATGCACAAGCATATCGCCAATGCCTGAATTTGCGAGTATCGTGCGACATTGTTCAGATATGGGAAAGAAAGCACATGTTATGAGTGTAGCACAGAATAGAGGATATTCGCTTGATGTTATTGTACGTATTGCTTGTTTTGCATAAATGCTTGGACTTGTGCCTGGACTTTGGTCATAAAATGAATTTTCAAAGCCTCGTGCCTTACTTAATAATAATTCCAGTTGCTCATCCGAAACATCAGCTAAAGCCTTGCATACGTTTGTAAAAGAGTACTTCTTTGAGTAAAAATCAAAGAACTTGTCAAATCCGTTTATAAGCCTGTGATAAGAAAATGACATTTCTATATAAAAGCCCACTTTTCTGGGCATTGAGGCATGATGATAACGGTAAACCTCAGGCACTGCAACTGTCCTTGATAAATATATGAAGTGAGAGGTCATGTTTTGATATGAAGCAAACATTCTGAAAGTTGTGCTGCTTTGAAGAACATAAACGCTCACTGCCTTCGTGTCATTCCAACAGAATGAATCAAGCGAGCCTGTGCTTGAATCATTTCGGCACCTGTCAGGGATAAATTCACCATTACAGGTAATATTGCTGAAAAACACAAAGGTTTCTTCACAAATTCTAAGAGCATCACTGTAAACACAAAACTTGTCATAGCTTTTTGCACCTGAGTTTTGTACTTCATAGATT
>JAGBCG010000133.1 GCA_017938055.1 Clostridia bacterium | reverse complement strand
TAATTGTATAATTTCAAGCTCTGAGGGAAAATCGGCGTCTGAAAAATCTTTTACCACACTTTCCTGTGCAAGCAAAAACTTATGCTTCAAATCTCCATATGGAAATCCCCCATACAAGAAAGATGGTTCAAGTATGGTTTTTTCGGTAAAAGCTTTTTCAATTCCCTGTGCAAACACTTTACAGCCGGTGTTTTGCTGAAGATACTTATTGCCTCCAACATGGTCTGCGTGTGAATGGGTGTTAATAATTCCTTTAAGTGTAAGTCCCATTCCGTCAAGAATCTTAAGGACCTTTTTGCCTGCATCTTTATCATTTCCGCTGTCTATGAGAAAAGCTTCTTTATCGCTGATTTTATATATTCCTATTTTGGCAGGACAGTTTACATAATAACTTTTTTCTCCCACCTGATTAAGCTCATACATGTCGCAAACCTCACTAAAAGTGTCATTATATTATTCAAGAGCTATTCTGTCAATTTCTGCAAGCTCCTGTTTACTGAAAGCAGTATTATCAAGCATTTTAAGATTATCAAGAATCTGTTCCGGCTTTGATGCACCAATAAGCACGCTTGTTATTCCATCCTTTGCATAAACCCATGCAAGTGCCATTTGTGCAAGCGACTGACCTCTTGACTTTGCAATGTCATTTAGCTTTGATATCTTTTCAAGCATCTGAGCATTAACTGTACTTTCATTTAAAAATCTTCCGTCAGTCTTTATTCGGCTATCTTGTGGTATTCCCTTTAAATACCTGTCAGTAAGAAGTCCCTGAGCAAGTGGACTGAATATTATCATGCCTTTTTTTGTTTCTCTTGCCGCTTGTAAAATACCATTTTTTTCAACAGATCTATCAAAAATAGAGTATCTGTTCTGATTTATTACAAAGGGACAATGAAGTTCATTAAGAATACTTGCTGCTTTTTTCATGGTTTTACCGTCATAATTTGAAAGTCCCGCATAAAGTGCCTTTCCGCTTTTTACAGCCGTATCAAGTGCCCACATTGTTTCATACAAAGGAGTATCGGGATCCATTCTGTGATGATAAAAAATATCAACATAATCCATTCCAAGTCGTTTTAAGCTCGCATCAAGGCTTGAAAGCAGATACTTTCTGCTTCCAAAATCGCCATATGGTCCGTCCCACATAGTGTAGCCCGCCTTGGTGCTGACAATCATTTCATCACGGTAGCTTTTCATATGCTCATTAAGGATGCGTCCGAAATTTCTTTCTGCACTTCCCTCAGCCGGTCCGTAATTATTTGCTAAATCAAAGTGTGTAATACCATTATCAAATGCCGTAAAGCACATCTTTTTCATGTTTTCAAAACAGCCTGTATCGCCAAAATTATGCCAAAGTCCCAGAGAAACCGCCGGAAGCTTCAACCCACTTTCTCCGCATTTATTATATACTGCGTTATTATATCTTTCCGTATTTGCGTAATAGTTCACAAAACCATCTCTTTCATACTTAGATTTACATTTTTGATCTTAATTGTTTTTAGTATACAACAAATCAAATAAATTTAAAAGCAGTTACTGTATCGTACTTTTGGCCTTTTTTGAGAATCGCAGTTGGAAAATGTGAGTATTTCAAATTATTTGGAAATACCTGTGTTTCAAAGCACACACCCTGATGAGTTGAATATACAGCACCATCCTTACACACCCTGTTTTTTTCAATTCCGTTTCCCGTATAAATCTGCACACCGCAAAGGTCAGTGTACATTTCCATTACTATTCCGCTTTTATCGCCCTTAAATTCCCCGAATTTTCTATACCCTCTGCCATTAAGTGCAAAATTATGGTCAAACCCGCCAAACATTTTGATTTGTTCATGGTTTGAAGCAAATCTTTCTGACATGGTTTCATGAGTGGAAAAGTCAAAAGGAGTGTTTTTTACACTCAGCACATCACCAACCGGCATACATTCGTTTGAATTTGGTGTATAAAAGCTACTGTCAAGCCAAAGCGAATGATTATCAACACTTCCGCTTGCGTGACCGTTAAGGTTGAAGTATGCGTGATTTGTCATATTAAGCACAGTATCGGCATCACATTGACCTTCATAGTGTATTTCAAGGCTATTATCGTTTTTAAGCGTGTATGTTACCTTTACTCTTAGATTTCCCGGAAAACCTTCTTCTCCGTCATAGCTTTCTGTAGTCAAAACAAGTGCCGATTCATCGCCATCCACCATTTGTGCATCCCATATTTTTTTATCAAATCCGTCTTTTCCGCCATGAAGATTATTTCTGCCGTCATTTTTATACAGCTTATAAGTTTTTCCGTTAAGCGTAAATTCTGCATTCTCAATTCGATTTGAATTTCTTCCAATAATTGCTGAAAAATAACCTTCATTATTTTGGTATTCTTCAATCGTGTCACGTCCCAGCACCACATCAACATTTTTATAAACAAGCTTACGGATTATTCCTCCATAATTCAATATTTCTGCGGTCAAGCCATTTTTGTTTGCAAGAGTATACGCGTAAATCTCTTTGCCCTGGATTTTTCCAAAATTTGTTTTTGATATCGACATAACACATTTCTCCTTTTTCTTAAAAGACAATATTTATTACTTATTTTTCAACTATGTAAAATCATTTTCACATTTCAGATATTTTTAAGTATCTCAATCCAAAACCTTTTTATTCTTCATTTGAGCAATCATTTATTATTCAGTTTTTGTTGTTTTAGAAAAATGTTTATTGATAATCAACAGCACAACTACACCAAGTATTGGGAAAATTGACGTTATAATCATACCGGATTTCAACCCGATTTGCTCTGTGGAAATATTAAGCTTATACGACATGCTCTGTGCAAAAGAGCTTTGTGCAACGCTATCGGCCACAAATCCCATAAGCTGAGGAGCAATAGAGCCTCCAAAATCTCCTCCTGCTGCAAGAAGTGCATATGCAGCAACTCCCGGATTTGGCATTTTTTCCTCCATAAGTATAAGTGTTCCCGGCCAAAGCATACCCGTTGTAAATCCTGTTAGCACACATGCCACAAAAGCAATCAGTGCGTTTTCTGAAAGTCCTGCAACAAGATAACATACCGCAGCACCTGCTGATCCTAAAAGCAGCACCCTGAATATATTTTTGCCGTACTTACTATACAGCGTTCTTGCAAATCCCAAGAAAAGTGCAAACAGAGCCATTCCAAAAACATCTCCATAGGCTTTTGGTACTTCTATTGCTTTTTCCATGAAGCCTGAAATCCAGTTAGTCATTACGTTTTCTGCCGCACCGCCAAAAAATATGCAGGCAAAACAGAGTAAGAGTCCAACCTTTCTCTTTTTTACCTCATTTCCCTTTACTTTTGCTCCAAGGCTGATATCCGGCATGGGTGAAACGAAGAAAAGTATACTTGATATTATTGGAAGAATTGCCAAAGCGAGTGTAAGATACATCCAGTTTTTATTGCCGAACATAATAAAGAATATCGTGCTTATAATTGTAACACCCACTACTCCCCATGCATAAAGAGAATGAAAAAAACTCATATCCCTATCGGGTGTTTTCGATGGTATTGCCGCAACCATTGGACTAATCAGTACTTCTGCAAGCCCTGCTGCGACGGAAAAAATAAATGTACCTATTAAAAATCCCGTATACTCATTTCCTTTGAACAAAACAGGTGACAAGGCATACACAATGAGTCCTGTTGACGTTAAAAGCGGCATTGTCCTTATTGTTGCTTTAATGTTAAAGTACTTTGCAAAAAAAGTAAATATCATATCTACAGAAAATTGAGTACAGAAATTCACAAGCACCAATGTTCCCAAAAGTGTATATGATATTCCGTAGGTTTCACGGAATGTGACAAAAAGAAGTGGTGGCAGCGAAAATACACTTGACATTGACATATTAGCATAGAAGCATGACAGCTTTGTAAGCCTGAAGTTTTTTTGTTTCATTTTTTCCTCCCGGGAACAAATCTAATCCCTGACTACAATAACACAATTTTTTAACAAATATCCGACAATACAATATTGTATATTACAATACGGCGTCCTTTACACTTTTTATCAATCTGAACACCTGCTCTGCCGTATCTGCCATATTTTTATATGCTGTTTGTACATCCATTGCTTCATCAAGGGTACAAACTTTTCTCAATATGGGAAAGAATGCATCTATTCCATGCTCATTACATAATTCTGCTCCGTCTGTAACCGCACCAGAAAATGCTATCACTTTCTTTTTATATTTTTTCGCCAGCTTTGCTACGCCTATAGGTGCTTTTCCCATAGATGTCTGTGCATCAAGTCTTCCCTCTCCCGTTATGACAATATCACTTTCTTTTATGTAGCTTTCAAGTCCGGTTTCTTTTATTACAAGCTCTACTCCACTTGTAAGCTTTCCTCCAAGATAGCTCATAAATGCGTATCCAAGACCACCTGCCGCACCTGCACCCGGGAAATTTTCATCGGCATTTGGCAAAACCTCTTTAGTAAGCTTTGCATAATCCTTAAGCCATGCATCCATGTCCTTCACCATTTGTGGTGTTGCTCCCTTTTGCGGTCCGTATACCGCACTGCAACCATCTTCTCCACACAATGGATTTTTTACGTCACATGCAATTCTAAATGTACATTCTTTAAGCAATGGGTTTACATTTTGTGTATTGATGCTCACAATATCCTCAAGTCCCCTTGCTCCAAAGCTCACCTGTTTTGAATCCTTATCCAGAAATTCAAAGCCAAGTGCCTGAAGCATACCTATTCCGCCATCATTCGTTGCACTTCCTCCAATGCCTATAACAAAGGAACGGCATCCTCTCATAATTGCATCAAGAATTAATTCTCCAACTCCATAGGTGGTTGTATTGAGAGGGTTTCTTTCTTCTTCGCCAATTAATGTAATTCCTGCTGCAGCAGACATTTCAACCACTGCCGTTTTGCTTTCAGGTATTATTCCGTATGTTGCCTTGACAGGCTTTCCCAGAGGATTTTTTAC
>JAGBCG010000132.1 GCA_017938055.1 Clostridia bacterium | reverse complement strand
GAACAGCCTGAATTTGTGCCACAGCCTGAGCCTGTACAAGAACAGCCTGAATTTGTACCACAGCCTGAGTCTGTACAAGAACAACCTGAATTTGTGCCACAGCCTGAGCCTGTACAAGAACAGCCTGAATTTGTACCACAGCCTGAGCCTGTAGCAGTACAACCTGAATTTGTGCCACAGCCTGAGTCAGATGTACTTATTTCTCAGGCACAACAGCCACAGTATGCTCCTCAGAATAATGAGTATATGCAACAGACACAGCAGCAGTATCCACCACAGAACAATGGATATGCTCAACCCATGCAGGCTATACCAAATATGCCCCAACAGCAGCCTGAGGGATATTATGATGGCGGTGTAATGCCTGAGGTTGTGAGAAAAAAGAAGAAAAAATCACCGAAGGGCAAGAAAAAAACAGGTCTTGTTGCCATTATTGCGGCAAGCGTAATAGCGGTAGTTGTACTTATTGCAGTAATAGTAGTTGCAGTGTTAGGCTTTACAGGCAAAGAAAAACAGGGAACAGATATATCCAAAATGCCTGTTTTCTTCCGTACCCGAAATAATGAGATAAATTTTGTCAGCAAAGAAAGCAATGACGTAAAATCATCGGGATTTGAGAACCTTGGCAATCTTAAAGTATCTCATGACGGAGAAATTATGATGTATGGCGTTGGCGGCTCTGAATTTGATTTGTACTATCGAAACACAAAATCAAAGGATTCGGAAAATGTACAGGTTTTGATTGATGAAGACGTCAGCGAGTATGAGATGTCAAAGGATGGTTCTGCTGTATTTTATATCAAGGATGACAGTATTTACAGGTCAAATCTAAAAGAATCCACAGAGTACGGCAAAGATGTTTATGATTATGTGATAGACGAAGCTTTTAAGAACGTGCTTTTCAAAAATTTTGATGACGAGCTGTATTTTTCTGACGGAAGAAATGAAAAGCTGCTTGACGTGGATGCTTCGGCATTTGGATTTGTAGAGGATTGCGACAAGGTATATTGGATAGCAAATTATGATGAGCTTTACATAAGCGAAACATCAAAGAAAGCTTCAAAGCAGCTTGTTGATGATGATGTTGACGAGTTTATATTCTTAAATGGCGGCAAGGAAGTATATTACACAAAGAACGATGATTTGTATTATAAGTCAGGCAAAAAATCCATAAAGCTTTTAAGTGATGTTTATTACATTGAAAGTTGTGAAAACACAGACGGAAAACACGAATATCTTGCTTTTGACGATGATGACGGAATGTATCTTCTTGAGGGCAAAAAGGCAATTAAGCTTTGTGACGAATATTATAACAATCTTGATGAAAACTACCGCTTAATATGCGTTTATGATGATGACGATTACGAAAAAGAGTATTATTACCGTGTAGGCAAAAAGCTGCACGAGGTCGATATGCCGGAGAATTATTCAAGTTTGATATTGGGCGAAAAATACGTGTATTACATTGACGGCGTTGATAATCTTATGCGTTGCAAAATAGGCTTTATGGGCTTTGATGCTGACAGGGCAACGGTGCTTGCCGAGGATGTTGGCTCTTACACCTTCAATGTGGATAACGAAAAAATCACTTATGTCTGGAAAAATGATAATTCACTTGGCATATATGACGGCAAGTATCGTGAAGTGTGCAAAAATGTGCAGCAGCTTATGTATGTTGAAGACAAAAATATGATTTTCACGCAGGATGACAGCGGCTCTGCAAGTACTATCTGCTCCTTCAACGGAAGAAAAACCACCGAAATTTCCGACAATGTCGTTCAGAATGTAGTGTGTGCCAAGGACAGAATATACTATCTTACAGAAGATAAAGAGCTTTATATTTCCAATGGTAAAAAATCGACACTTATTTCAGAGGATGTTGTACAGCTTTATCCGTTGTGGATGTATGTGCAGTTTTAACAGTGAATTTTAAAGACACTTAAAAAAGGAGGTTGTAGCAAAATGATTTGTTACAACCTCAAACATATATAAAATGAACAATTATTCGTAGGGGACGATGCCCACATCGTCCCGTTTTTTTTATTTGTGCAATTTGCGAGTTTTGCTACAGCCTCTTGCTTGTTGCTGAAAAAATTATTTTTTTGTATCAATAAGCTTTTTTGTTATAACAAGCTCATCCTTAAGGCTTGGCAAATCATACATAAGCTCTGTCATAACAGGCTCTAAAATAGCACGAAGACCTCTTGCACCTGTTTTTCTCTCCTGTGCTTTTTCGGCAACGTAAAGCAGTGCCTTGTCATCAAAAGAAAGCTTTATTCCGTCCATTTCAAAGAGCTTTTCATACTGCTTTGTAAGAGCGTTTTTAGGCTCTTTAAGGATTTTAACAAGGGCATTTTTGTCAAGATGCTCAAGTGCTACAATAAGCGGAACTCTGCCCACAAGCTCGGGAATCAAACCGTATTTCATAAGGTCGTGAGGCTCTGCTTTTGCAAGCAGATTGATTTTTTCCCTGTCCTTTTTTGTCTTGACATCGCCACCAAAGCCGAGCGTTGAGCCTTCGCTGACACGTTTTTCTATAATCTGCTCAATGCCGTCAAATGCACCACCGCAGATAAAGAGAATATTCTTTGTATTTATCTGAATGAACTCCTGATTCGGATGTTTTCTTCCGCCCTGAGGAGGTACATTTGCAACCGTACCCTCCAGAATTTTCAAAAGAGCTTGTTGTACTCCTTCGCCTGACACATCACGTGTGATTGAACGATTTTCGCTTCTGCGGGAGATTTTGTCAACCTCGTCAATGTATATAATCCCTTTTTCCGCTTTGTCAACATCAAAATCTGCTGCCTGGATAAGACGAAGAAGTATGTTTTCAACGTCCTCACCCACATATCCCGCTTCTGTAAGCGTTGTGGCATCGGCTATGGCAAAGGGCACATTCAAAAACTTAGCAAGAGTTTGTGCCAAAAGTGTTTTACCAACACCTGTAGGACCTAAAAGCATAACGTTGCTCTTTTGAATGTCGATGTCGTTTTCTGTCTTGCTTTTTTCGTGAAGCAGTCTTTTGTAGTGATTGTAAACAGCAACGGAAAGCGTCTTTTTTGCTTCGTCCTGACCTATGACATATTTGTCAAGCTCGGCTTTTAGCTCTTTGGGCTTTGGCAAGGTTTCAACTGTCATAGCATCAAGAATATCCTCTTTTTCCTTACTGTGCTTTCTTTTTTTGCCTGTTGCCAATTCTTCTTCAAGGTCCATACCGTCAAGAAGCTCCTCGCACAGATATACACAGTTTTCGCAGATGTTGGTTTCGGAAGGGCCGTAAATCAGACGACCTGCTTCTCCCTCTTTTTTTCCGCAAAATGAACAGCGTTTTGTTGTGTTATTGTTTTGATCTGACATTGGAATAAATTCCTTCCTGTAAATGATTAGTTTCTTTTGTCAATAACCTTGTCAATAAGACCGTATTCCAATGCTTGCTCGGCAGTAAGGAAATTATCTCTGTCGGTGTCAAGGCATACCTGCTCGTAATCCTTACCTGTTTGCTCGGCTAAAATGCGATTCATTTTCTCTTTGATGCGGATAATGTGGTCGGCGTGAATTTTAATGTCGCTTGCCTGTCCCTGCATACCACCCAAAGGCTGATGAATCATAATTTCACTGTTGGGAAGTGCAAATCTCTTGCCTTTAGCACCGCTTGAAAGAAGAAAAGCTCCCATGCTTGCAGCCATACCTATGCAGATGGTCGATACGTCGCACTTAATAAAGTTCATGGTGTCATAAATTGCCATACCTGCACTTATAGAACCGCCGGGACTGTTGATATAAAGGCAGATATCCTTGTCGGGATCCTGTGCTTCAAGGAAAAGAAGCTGTGCTACAACAAGGGATGCGGTGGTGTCGTTTACTTCGTCTGCAAGGAATATAATTCTGTCGTTTAAAAGTCTTGAGTAGATGTCGTAGGATCTTTCTCCGCGACTTGTTTGTTCTACTACCATTGGTACAAGTGCCATAGTTTTGTCATCCTTTCTCTTATCTTTTGTTTTAGTTTGTTATTTGGTTTTATATTGAATTTTAACAAGATCAAAACAATGTTCAAAACTTGTCGTATTTTGTCTTGACCCCTTTAAGCAAAGATGTGCGAACATATTACTGCTCGCACAAATCTTTTAACTTCATTTTACTAAGGAAAAATTACTTTTCTTCCTTTTTTGCTGCTGTTGTTTTTTTAGCAGTTGTCTTTTTAGCCACAGGCTTTTCTGCACCCTCTGCTGTTTCTGCTTTCTTTGCAGTTGTCTTTTTAGCAGGTGCCTTCTTTTCTGCACCCTCTGCTGTTTCTGCTTTCTTTGCAGTTGTCTTTTTAGCAGCTGTCTTCTTTTCTGTAGCCTTTTCTTCG
>JAGBCG010000131.1 GCA_017938055.1 Clostridia bacterium | reverse complement strand
TATCCTTATTTGCCGCAATAATATCCTTTGTAAAGCTCTTATAGCCCCTTGCAATGCTGTCGAGGATAATATTCTGCAAATACTCTCTCTTGAGCACGAAAATATTAAGGCACAAATCCATAAAGCCTGCCATTGCAACAGGATTGTGAATAAGTCCCGTAACACGTCCTGCACTATCGGATTCAACAAGAGTACAGTTTCTTGCTGCCTCAGTTGACATATACAGATTCTTTGTTACGATTGTAATATCCGCACCGTTGTCTATATGATAGTTTATTACATCTTTTAAATCTATGTTACAAACTATATCACAATCCGAAAGAACTATATATTCTTCCTTACTCTTTGAAACAAAGTTATACGCACCCATAAGAGCCTCAAGTCTTGATGAATAAGGCTGAGTTGACATGGTTGTGTTATCATATGCCGTAATATAGGGTGGAAGAATTTTAAGTCCCCCGCTTCTTCTTGCCAGGTCCCAGTCCTTACCTGCTTCAAGGTGGTCAACAAGTGACTGATAATTATAGTGTGTTATAATACCAACCTTGTATATATCAGCATTTACCATATTTGAAAGTGTAAAGTCAACAAGTCTGTATCTACCGCCAAAAGGTACTGAAGCCATTGTTCTTTTCTGTGTAAGCTCAGGCACATTTCTGTCATGTATATTTGAAAATACAAGTCCTGCTACTGTAGTCATCATGCATTTCCTCCTTTTATGTCATCTGAGGAAACAATTTTTCCTTCTTCAACCGCAAAGCCGTCGGGAAGATTGGCTCCTGCACCAACCACCGAAACATCCTTTGCATTTTCCTTGTCATTACCAATTATGCAGTTTTCTCCCACAGTTACTTCTTCATCAAGTATTGAATAAAGAACTCTTGCACCTTTTTTTATAACACTTGACTGCATAATCACTGAGTCCTTTACAACCGCACCCTTTTCAATCTTTACACCAGGCGATATCACACAGTTTATAACCGTTCCGTCTATTTCGCATCCCTCTGTTATAACAGAGTTTTCTATAACTGCATCACTACCTATATACTGAGGTGCCTGTGCCGTATTTCTTGAACGGATTTTCCAGGAGACATCGTCAATATCGAACTCAGGATTTTCTCCCAACAAATCCATATTTGCTTCCCAAAGGCTCTTGATTGTTCCAACGTCTTTCCAGTAACCCTCAAAGTTGTAAGCGTACATCTTTTCTCCCTTTTCAAGCATTGTGGGAATAATGTTTTTTCCAAAGTCATTTGCCGAGCCTTGAGTAAAGGCGTCTTCTTCAAGATACTTGAACAGTACATCCTTATTGAATATGTATATACCCATGGATGCCTTTGTACTTGTAGGATTCTTTGGCTTTTCCTCAAACTTGAAAATTTTGTTATTCTCATCGGCAGAAAGAATACCGAATCTGCTTGCCTCCTTTAAAGGCACTTCAAGAACACTTATAGTACATGCTGCACCCGTCTTCTTATGTGCACGCAGCATTTTTGCATAATCCATTTTATAAATATGGTCACCAGAAAGAATAAGCACATATTCAGGGTCATATCTTGAGATATACTTCAAATTCTGGTAAATTGCATTCGCTGTACCCTTATACCAGTCAGCACCTTTTTTGCCCTGATAAGGAGGAAGTACCGTAACTCCACCAAATGTTCTGTCCAAATCCCACGGCTGACCGTTTCCAATATATTCATTGAGCTGCAACGGCTGATACTGAGTAAGAACACCCACAGTGTCAATACCCGAATTTATACAATTAGAAAGTGGAAAGTCAATAATTCTGTACTTCGCTCCAAAAGAAACTGCAGGCTTTGCGGTAAATTCCGTAAGGGCATAAAGCCTACTTCCCTGTCCGCCCGCAAGAAGCATTGCCACACACTCTTTTTTCTTAAACATTTATACTAACGCCTCCAAACACTTAATCTTCTGTATTATAATTATTAGTTTTCTTACTCTTTCTTGTTCTTTTTTTCACATGCTTGAGAACAACGGCACCGTAAGGACCAACATCTATTTTTATAGAATTGTCCATGTTATGACACCTGTTTTTATATGCCAACACAGGATTTATATTAGTTCTTCCCGTTCCACCATATTTTATGTCATCGCTGTTAATAAGCTCTGTATAGCTTCCCGATTCAGGAACTCCCAGAATATATCCGTCCCTGCCAACAGGCGTAAAATTAATTACAGCAACAACGCAGTTTCCCTCTTTATCGTATCTGACATATGAAAGAATTCCCCACTGTCTGTTATCTGCATCTATCCAGCGAAAACCATCCCATGAATAGTCAATTTCCCACAAAGGCTTATTTTCAAGATATACAAAATTGAGGTCTTTGACAAACTCTTTGAATTTTGCATGCATCTCATAACCAAGCAAAAACCACTCTATGCTTCCTTTATAGTCCCATTCTCTGAACTGTCCGATTTCACTTCCCATAAACAGCAGTTTTTTACCCGGATGTGTCATCATATATCCCAAAAACGCCCTTGTTCCTGCAAACTTTTGCCAGTAATCACCCGGTGCTTTATCAAGCAATGATTTTTTGCCGTGTACAACCTCGTCATGTGATATTGGCAAAATAAAGTTTTCATTATAGGCATACATAAGTGAAAACGTCACCTTTTCATGATGACTGCTTCTGTAAATAGGGTCAAGCTTTATATAAGAAAGCAAGTCATTCATCCATCCCATATTCCACTTATAGTTAAACCCCAGACCTCCTGCATCCGCAGGTTTACTGACCTTCTGCCATGCCGTAGATTCCTCAGCCACAAGAAGTGTGTCGGGAAATTCCTCTCTTACAAGATTGCCTAATTTTTTAAAGAATGCAACCGCTTGCTTACAGTCATTGCTTCCATCAGGATTTGGGAACCACTCGCCCGGTTCTTTATCAAAATCAAGGTATATCATGGATGCGACAGCATCTACTCTCAATCCGTCTATATGAAATTCCCTTAACCAGAAAAGTGCGTTTGAGAACAAGAAGCACTGTACCTCATTACGTCCTACATCAAAACGTCTTGTTCCCCAGCCTCTGCTTTCCATTCTGTCATGTCCCTGATATTCATAAAGCGGTGAGCCGTCAAATTCATACAGTCCATGTGCATCCTTCGGAAAATGTGCAGGTACCCAGTCAAGAATTACGCCGACACCCGCTTTATGCATATAGTCAACAAAATACTTAAAATCATCAGGGTTTCCGTATCTTGACGTAGGTGCATAGTATCCGCAAACCTGATATCCCCATGAGCCGTCAAAGGGATGCTCTGCAACAGGCATAAGTTCTACATGAGTATATCCCATGCTCTTGACATAAGCACAAAGCTCATGTGCAAGCTCTCTGTAATTGAGGAAAGCACCGTCCTCTTTAAGCTTCCAAGAGCCTGCATGCACTTCATAAATATTTATGGGCAATGAATATTCCGGCTCATGATAGTTCTTTTTACGGTATTTCATCCATGCTCCGTCGCCCCATTTATATTTGGAGTTATAAAAAACCGATGCGGTATCGGGTGCTTTTTCGCAGTAAAAGGCATAGGGGTCGGCTTTATACAGCTCTCTGCCGTCCCTCTTGATTATATACTTATACTTAAAGTTTTCCTCAGGACCGTGAAGCGTTGCACTCCAGAGTCCCGCCTTGGTTTCTCTTGTCATGGGAATGGAATCAGACCAGTTACAAAAATCACCCGTCACAAACACCTCATCCGCATTTGGTGCCCATGTTCTGAAGGTATAAATGCCCTTTTCTTTATCATAATGAGCACCTAAATATTCATAAGCTGAAAAATTTGTGCCTTCATGAAAATAATACTGTGCAAGATTGGGTTTTATTTTGGGTGCCATGGCTATTTTCCTTCCCGATTGGATTTATACATATACATGATAACACATTCAGAAAGATAATTCAACAATTTCGAAGCAAAATATTAAAAGTTTTTTATCATAATTTGTTATTTATATGTAAACACGTAAAAATTTTTGTGTTTTTTTGTAGATTTTGCATAAATTTTCCAATAATTTGAAGTATAAAAAAAAGCTACTGTAAAACCCAGTAACCTTTAAAAACAAATTATTACTGTACGCCTGTTTTTCGAATTTACAGAAAAAAACGTCTCAAAAGAGACGTTTTTATTTTACTCTGCAAGCTGTTTTTCAAGCCAAACCGAGCCAAGCTCGAAGGCATCATAAAGGTTTTTTCTTTCAACTTCTTTAATGATTTTTTCGCTCGTCATTGCAAGTGCAGGATCTGTACTCTGAAGCTGAACAAGTATTCTTGATGGAAGCTCATTTACATTTTCCAACACCGTAAGTACTACCATATACTTATTGTAAGGCTCTCCAAAATACACCTTGTTTCCATCTCTCACAACAGGTCTGCCCTTATAAACCATGGGACTTGCCATCTGCATCTTCCTTTCAGATTTATTGATTGTTCAGATAGCTGTTAACAAGTATTTTCATAAGCTCATCTCTGTCCAGCTTTCTGATAAGTCCGCGGGCATTATTATAGCTTGTAATATACGTAGGATCTTCAGAAAGAATATATCCCACTATCTGATTTATTGGATTATAGCCCTTTTCCACAAGTGCGTCGTAAACCTGCTTTAATGTGTCCTTCATTTCAAGCTCTTTTAGCTGATTGATGGAAAAGGTTATTGTTTTATCATTCTTATTTTCAGACATAATATCACTCGCTTTCGCCCGATAAAATTACACATTATCATTATAAACCGCTTACACCAAAATATCAAGACAATATAACATAAATTAACAATTTTTTGACAATAAAAAGGATATTTGACTCAATTTTCCTTAATTTACTGCTTTCTTGCAATTTTATACTCGTCGTATGCACGGAAGTACGGGCAATTTTTATACTGTCCCTTTAGAAAGTACACCATTTCGTCCTCATCAAGACTCATATTACACTCATATGCCTGCCCCTCATCATCCCAGTCATAATGAACACAATAGTCACAATTACAGCCTGTCTGTGCCTTTTTTATATCATTCATCTTTTAAACCATCTTCCTGTCAATTTTTACAACTGCATTATATCTTTTATCCAAATCCTTTGCGAGCAGTCCTATTTTCTTTTTCAGGCTATCATTATCTTCTTTAACTTCAAAAGGAACAACCGCATCAAATATCAAATTAATCTGGGTATTTCCTTCAACCATTCTGAAATCGTGAATTGTCACTTCCTCATGAATTGACTTTAACACCTCGTGCAGCTCCTGTTTGGTTTTATTCACAAGATTGTCATCTGTCGATATGGGGTCCATATGTATCACTGCTTCACAGCACATTTTTTCACATATTTCCTGTTCCACTTTATCCACAAGCTCATGTGCAAGTATCAGGTCAGATTTATCTGATATTTCCGCATGCACAGAAATCATTATGTGTCCTGGTGCATAATCGTGTACAACAAGGTCATGTATGCCAAGTATTTCTTCATGTGACATGAGAATTTTCGTAACTTTGTCTACAAATTCCTTGCTGGGTGGTTTTCCAAGCAACGGGTCTATCGTTTCTTTTGCCGCATTTATTCCCGAATATATTATAAACAGCGACACTCCAAGACCACACCAGCCGTCAAGTGAAACATTTGCATAATACGTAACCGCAGAGCTTATGAGTATGACACTTGTTGAAACGCAGTCGCCAAGTGCATCTGTTCCCGTTGCAATAAGTGTGGGAGAGGATATTTTTCTTCCAACCGATTTATTATAAATGAATATATAAACCTTTACCGCCACTGACAAAACAAGAATTATTGTTGTAAGCAATGTAAATTTTGTATTTGTCGAGCCTGATATAATTTTCTGTACCGAGCTTTTTACAAACTCAATTCCCATAAGAATTATAAATATAGATACAGCAAAGCCCGATATATATTCATATCTTCCATGACCAAACGGGTGATCGCTGTCAGGCTTTATGGATGCTGCCTTAAAACCAAAAAGAGTTACAACCGAGGAGCCTGCATCACCAAGATTATTAAAGGCATCGGCACATATCGAAACGGAATTTGATATTGTTCCTGCAAGCATTTTTACACAAAATAGAAAAAAATTCAACACTATTCCCACAATTCCGCACAAATATCCGTATTTTGAACGCACACCTGCATCTGAATAATTCTTACGGTCTTTTATAAAAATTCTCGAAAGAATACCTATCATAACAAGCTCCTTTGCCTAAGATATTTCTTACATTATACTCCCGAAAGCAGATTTTGTCAACTTTTACTTATCCACCCTATAACTTTATTTTCTGTGGAATAATTTTTCTGTCGATATTTCGCATAGAAATTAATTCTATATAATGAAAAAACCAAAGTTACAACTTTAACCATATATGCTTAAATCAAATTTTTAAACACCTTTATTTTATAATTTGTTATAAAATAATCAAAAATATTTGTCAACATATTCAGAAAAACTATAACATAACGGTTCTATTTCAAATTCTCAACCATTCGAACAGCAATCAGCAATGCCTGTTCTCTTGTTGCATTCGCATAGCCCTGTGCTTGTTCCTCTGTGGTTACATTCTTCGGTGCAAATTTGTTATTGCCTACACCGTTTATGATTCCGTTTGCAACCATAAAGTAAACGCTCTCTTTTGCCCAGTCTGAAATATCTTCATCATCTGCAAAAAGTGCTGGCTTTTCATAAGGCAATGCAAACTGGCTGTCTGTTGCAAGTGTCCAGTTCAGTATAGATGTTTTCTTAAATACTCTTGTGAGCATAGCAGCAGCCTGTTCTCGATTCAATAAATCATCAGGCGAATAGGTTGTTGCACTTGTTCCGTTTACTACTCCAATATTATATGCTTTCAAAATCTCAACATCTTTTGTATCTGTAAACGGATTAATTACTGCCGGTATTGCTGCCGAACCGGAAAGATTTTCATAAACCTTAACCGCAACTGCCGCAAACTCTGCTCTTGTGATTTTGTCTGTTAAATCTACACCGTCAAGAATTTTGGGAATAAGACCAAGCTCGTCAGCTTTTGCAATTTCTGCCTTTGCCCATGCAGAAACAATTTCTTCTTTTATGGCCACGAATTTTAATTTACGTTCTGCAGCGTATGCTTCAGCATATGAACCTTTTTTTCCATAAATCGTTAAATTATCCGGATATTTTATAAAATTAAACCCATGTCTCCCAGCTTCTGCTACTTTAAATTCATTTTCCCCTATATGCGTGATGTTTTCCGGTAATATTAAAGTTTCAAGATTTTCAACCATAAATGTAGCGCCAAGACTTAAAGAATCTTCATCAAATCCGGCAAGGGTTCCATTCTTAAATTCTATTTTTTTTAGTTCAGGACAATAACTTGCCACCTGAAATTCCAATTCTTTAACTGTTGAAGGAATAATAAGCTCTTTTAATTTCGTACC
>JAGBCG010000130.1 GCA_017938055.1 Clostridia bacterium | reverse complement strand
CCCGTTATTACAAAAGACAGCCCCGATAGCTTGTCAGATACTGTGCTCTGGTCCTCAGAAAGCTTTACACCTGCTTCTTTAAGCTTTTGAATTATAAGCTTTGTTTTTTCAAGATTTAAAAAGCTGTTAATGCTTTGAGCAGTAATTATGCCAACACCCTCAATTTCAGAAAGCTTTTGCACATCAGCTTCTGTCAGTAAATCAATGTCAGGGTATTCTTTAGCTAAGATAACTGCAGTTTGCTTTCCAACATGTCTTATACCAAGAGCGTGGAGAACTCTTGAAAGACCTGCATCTTTTGACTTTTCAATGGCACGTATCAGGTTCTTTGCGGATTTTTCACCCATTCTGTCAAGATTTGCAATGTCCTGTGTTTTAAGACTGTATAGATCTGCGGCATCTTTGATTAATCCTGCACCGATAAAGGCTTCAATCTGGGCTTCGCCGCAACCGTCAATATTCATGCAGTCACGGCTTACAAAGTGGGAGATAAGACGTGAAAGCTGTGCGGGACATTCAGGGTTTACACAACGGGTAGCAGCTTCGTTCTCATCCTTTATAACCCTTTCGCCGCAGGAGGGACAAAACTCCGGAAGCTGAAACGGTACCTGATTGCTTCTTTTAGATAATTCAACACGTACAATTTCAGGTATTATGTCACCGGCTTTTCTGACAACAACAAAATCACCCACACGAATGTCTTTTTGATTTATAAAGTCAACGTTGTGAAGAGTGGCTTTTGAAACGGTAGTACCTGCAAGGTGAACGGGCTTTAGCACGGCATATGGCGTGATAACACCGCTGCGACCAACATTTACCTCTATTGAAAGAAGCTCTGTGGTTTTTTCTTCAGGAGGGTATTTGTACGCAACCGACCATTTTGGTGCATGTGGTAGTTCACCCAAAGCATCACGCACTTCAAAGCTGTCAGCCTTGATAACAGCACCGTCAATGTCAAAGGATAAATTTGCACGATTATCGTTAAAAGAAAGAATTTCCTTTAGAATATCCTCATATTCTGTAAATGTTCTGTAGCTTGGTGAAACCTTAAAACCAAGAGTCTTAAGGTAGTCAAGAGCCTGGGCATGAGAAGAAAAAGAAACATCTGCGTCTATACTTTGAATGTTAAAAATAAAAATGTCAAGCTTGCGGGAAGCGGTTACTTTACTGTCAAGCTGACGTAGCGAGCCGGCAGCCGCATTTCTTGGATTTGCAAAGGTTGGCTTGCCGTTTTCCTCCTGACGCTCGTTTAAGTCCTTGAAGGCAGTTTTTGGCATGTAAACCTCACCTCTTACACAAAGATAAGAGGGTTTTTCTTTAAGAGAGAGGGGAATGGAGGAGATAGTTCTCAGATTTTCCGTAATTTCTTCTCCCACTTCACCGTCGCCACGAGTAGCACCCCTTATAAATTCGCCGTTTTCGTATTCAAGACTTACAGAAAGACCGTCGATTTTGTACTCCACTGCAAAGGAAGGCTTGTAACCGAGAGTGTCTGCGGTTTTGTCAAGATATTCTTTTAGCTCATCGGGGGAGAAAACGTCCGTAAGACTTTTTAACGGCACAGCATTGTGTAACGTGTTGAATTTTTCCGCAACATATCCGCCAACTCTTGTTGATGGTGAATTTGCGGACTTCAAATCAGGATGCTCACTTTCAAGGGCAATAAGCTCGTTCATGAGAGCATCAAACTCAAAATCGCTTATTTCCGGAGCATCGTCAAGATAGTATTTTTCACGGTGATAGTTTATTAATTCGCATAAAACAGAGATTCTTTGTTTTGCTAGCTCTTTTTCCATATCAGTTGTCCTTTTCAAGTACGGTTATTTTTTGTGTTGCACTTTCAAGCAGTGTTGAGCATAGCTTTAAGAGCCTTGACGATTCCTCGTAAAGAGTCAAAGCCTTGTCAAGTGGTGGATTTGAGTTTTCAAGAATGTCTGCAATTTCCTGAAGCCTTGTGAGAGCTTCTTCAAAGGAGGGAGTAATTTCCTTATTTGCTTTTCTTTTTACGGGAGTTTTTTCTTGCTGCTGTTCAAGAGTTGTGTTTTTATCCATGAGTACTAATCTCCTTTGATTGTATTTTTCGCTGCAATTTTTGTTATAGTAGCATTTGCAGAGCCGTCAACAAGGGTGAGAGCTATGTTTTGACCTTGGTTAAGGTCTGAAATACTGGAAATCACCTTGCCTTTGTCGTCAAAAACAGCTCCATATCCTCTTGCAAGTACCGCCATTGGATTTAATGCATAAAGGCGTGAGGCGTTTTGTGATAAAGCGGCTTTTTTTGATTCTAAAATCCGTGTGATAAAAGAGTTGATTTTCATTTCTGAATTGAGTAAAAGCTCCTGTCATTTGTCAACATAAAACATTGGTGATTTAAGACTTTGACGTTCTTTAAGCACACCGAGTGCATTGTATTTAGCCATTAAAATGCTCCTGGCACTGACATTTATAGAGCTGTCCAGTAAAGCAAGCTGCTTTTTCAGATCATAAATATCAGGAACTGCAAGCTCTGCTGCGGCTGAGGGTGTGGGTGCTCTCTTGTCTGCAACAAAATCGCATATTGTAAAATCCGTTTCATGTCCGACAGCAGAAATTACTGGCGTGGAGCAGTCAAAAATGGTTTTTGCAAGCTCCTCATCGTTAAACGCCCATAAATCTTCTATAGAGCCGCCGCCTCTGCCGATAATAATAACGTCACATTTGCTGTCGCTGTCAAAGTGACGTATTCCGTCACGAAGCTCTTTTGGAGCAAAAGGGCCTTGCACAAGTGCGGGATATATGTGTATTTCACATAAGGGATAGCGGCGTGAAATAATATTTTTCATGTCTGCAACAGCTGCCGCTTCCGGACTTGTGATAATGCCGATTCTTTTAGGAAATTTCGGTAAAGGTTTTTTGTGAATGTCGTCAAATAACCCTTGTGCCGACAGCCGCTTTTTCATTTCTTCAAATTTCAAATATAAGTCACCAACACCAAAGCGTTCCATGTTAACAGCGTATATTTGATAAACACCGTCACGCTCAAAAACAGAAACTCTGCCGTAAACCAAAACTTTCATGTTGTTTTGTGGTACAAAATCAAGTCCCTGTGCATATGTTTTGAACATCACTGCCTTTATAAGAGCATTTTCGTCCTTGAGTGTAAAATAAAAGTGCCCCGTCTTGTAGTGATTTGTAAAATTGGAAATTTCTCCAACAACGCATATGTTTGCAAGATACGGAGCATGCTCAAACATGGATTTGATACAGCCGTTTAATTCAGAAACGGTAAAAATAACAGGCTCGCTCATGCTCATCACCTCTCTCTGATAAAAGTATCATAAGCAAGCAACGCCGTACCGCAGGCATTGTCGCTTGAAAGCTCACTTGATGCAAAATATACGTCATTCATTTCGGATAATTTTTGCCTTATGATACTGTTTCCCATCACACCGCCGGCGTAAATTACAGGTAAGTTCCCGTGTTTTTCACGTAGTGCCATAGTGCATTTTTCAAGACTGCTTGCAATGCTTTCAAAAATAAAACGGGCGATGTCACTGAATTCTTCGCCGTCGGATATAAATTTCTGCACCTTGTTTTCAAGACCTGACATTGAAAAGTAAGTGTCCTTGATGCTGACACATTTTGTGAGCTTTTTTGTACTGCCAAGGGAAAGAGCATCAAGTTCTTTTCCACAGGGAAAATCAAGACCCATCATAACACCTGCTCTGTCAATAATCTGACCGCAGGACGCATCATTGCTTCCACCTGCAATTTCACAACTGTAGCCGTTTTGCGATTTGTTTGTTATAAGAGCCTCGGTTGTTCCTCCCGAAACATGAAATGAAATAAAAGGGGAGTGCTCAAAAACGTCATATGGTTTTCCACAGGAATAAATTGCACTTCTTATGTGCCCACATTGATGAGAAAAACGATATAGTGGAATTTTTAAACTGTCGCTGATTGCACTTGCATAGCTGATACCCGATAAAAAGCAAGGCATGTAAGAACCATCAGCATCCCTTGGTGAAACCGAAACGCCTACAGCACATAGCTTTGAAGCGGTTACGTCAAAATCGCAAAAAAGCTCCCTTGATAACTCCGGGAGCGATTTTGTGTGAAGAAAAACGGCATCGCTTTGCCGCAGTCCCTTTTTTCCGCTTTCAACAGGTAAAAGACGGCGTACATTTTTTATAACTTTGCCATGGCATATAAGAGCAAGACTTGTGGTATAATTGCTTGTGTCAACACCTAAAATATATTCTTTCATAGTTGTCGGTAAATTATTCCTCAGAAGCTGAGCAGACGTCTTTGCTGCGTAAATATGCACCAAGGATTCCATTTACAAAGGTGTAGCTTTCCTCACTGTCAAACTTTTTTGCAAGCTCGACGGCTTCGTTTACAGAAACCTGACAGGGAATGTCCTTCATGTAGATGATTTCGTATAAAGCAAGACGAAGAATAGACTTTGAAACACGTGAAATTCTCTTGCTTGACCATTTTTTTGAGCAGGAAGCAATTATTTCATCAAGCTCGTCGATGTTTGATACAACACCGAAATAAGCCTTTGTAAAATAGTCATCTTGTCTTAGCTCGTCAGAAATATTTTTTGTATCCTTGTCCTGAAAGTTTTCAAGGTATAAATCAAGCTGTTCACTTGTATCTGAATCTGTGTGAAAGCTGTAGTCAAATATCATGCAAAGTGCGGCTTCTCTGATTTGTCGTCTGTTCATATCGGGTATGTATCCTTTCCAAGAAAAAATGGTATTAACATTTCGTAACACAAGATATATTATCTTCCTACAATATTATATACTTAATTGTACCTCATGTCAAGAAACATTGATGAAATATTTAATAGTTTGTTTATTGACAAAAGGGCAAAAGCGTGTATAATTATATTGATGTATACTGTAGACTTGTGTAATTAATAACAGGAGTGTATCTATACAATGAAAATAACACAGAAGAACGTACCTCACGCAATAAGCCTGAGAGCTGTTTCAAAATATAACTCACTTAAAAGACCGGATAAAATAGCTTTTAAGTATATTGATAAAAATAAGGAAATTGCAGAGGTTACCTATTACGAATATTCCGAGAATATAGAGAATATGATTTGTGCACTCAGAGAGTGTGGATTTGAGGGCAAAAGGATAGCAATTATTGGTGAAACCTGCCCTGAATGGCTTGAATCATATTATGCAATAATCAGTGCGGGAGCTGTTGCAATTCCATTTGATAAAGAGCTGCTTTATGACCAGATAAAAGGCTTTCTTGATGTTGCAAAGGCGGATGCCATAATTATGAGCCCTGTATACTCACAAAAGTATGAGGATTTAAAGGCGGCAGGTGTTTTTGATAACCTTGAGCTTGTTATCAGGGTTGATGACGGAACAGAGTGGACTGTTGAAGACGATAAGCTTGTAAAGTTCAGCGAATTTGTCAAGAAAGGCGAGGGAATTGAAAGAGATTCCGATGCCGATATAATGAGAAAATCTGCAAGAGGTGATATGAGTATAATGCTCTTTACCTCAGGAACGACAGGCTCAAGTAAGTGTGTAATGCTCTCAGAAAGAAACCAGATTGCGTGCGTTAGAGCCGCAGTAAGAGCTACCGACTTTTATGAACATGACGTTATGCTTTCGGTGCTTCCCATTCACCATACCTATGAGCTGACAATAAACGTAGCGTTGCAGTCGCTTGGTGCAACTTGCTGTATCAATGATAGCTTGAAGCATGTTCTTAAGAATTTGCAATTATTTAAACCGACAGGAATAGTAATCGTACCTCTTTTTGCAACCACATTCCAGAAAAAGATTATGGATGAGGTAAGAAAGAAAGGTAAGGAAAACACCCTGAAAATCGGTATGGCGGCAAGTGGAGCAATGAGAAGGCTTGGCGTTGACATGAGAAGAAAGCTTTTTGGAGAGATACTTGCAGCATTTGGCGGAAATCTGACAAAGATTATCTGCGGCGGTGCGGCAATGAAGCCTGAGCTTATGAAGTTTTTCGACAATCTTGGAATTACGCTTTGTGAAGGTTATGGAATAACTGAGTGTTCTCCGCTTATTGCTGTAAATCCGTACTATAAGAGAAAGGTTGGCTCTGTAGGACCTGCATGCTCTTGCTGTGAAACAAGAATTGATGCTGAACAGGAGGACGAAACCGGCAATCTTACAGGTGAAATTCAGGTAAGAGGCGAGAACGTAATGCTTGGTTACTATGATAACCCACAGGCAAATGAAGAAGCCTTTACCGATGATGGCTGGTTTAAGACGGGCGACGTAGGATATATGGATGAGGATGGGTATATTCATATAACAGGACGTTGTAAGAGTGTAATTGTACTTGAAAATGGTAAGAATGTGTTCCCTGAAGAAATTGAGGAATATCTTGCAGATATTGAGAGCATAGCAGAAAGCGTTGTTGTAGGCAGAAAGAAAGGTGAAACCGACGAGGTTGTTTTGACGGCGGTAGTATATCCTAATTTCAATTCCTATGATAAAAACGTAAGCGTTTCGGAAATCGGTGATGATATAAAGAAAAAGATAACCGAAATGAATAAAAAGCTTCCGTCCTTTAAGCAGATAAGAAATATTGAAATTAGAAAGACGGAATTTGAAAAGACAACTACAAGAAAGATTAAACGCTTCCTTGTAAAATAAATAACTGTATTAGGAGTGCATTTAGAAATGT
>JAGBCG010000129.1 GCA_017938055.1 Clostridia bacterium | reverse complement strand
TTGAAATCAATCCCAGCAAAAACTCCAGTAGCTGTCTTAAAAGTGCAAAAGAATCTTTAAACAAGTAATAATTCAGCACTGCACACAGCGGTACAAAGAATCTAAAAAGAATTTTACTTGTTTTATGGTTAAATATTACCATCCCCAACAATGCCCCTATTCCACCAAAAAACAGCGACAAAAGCAACAGCACAAATTCCGGTATTCTAAAGCTCTTCTTTTTTGCTTTTATTTTATCTATGCCGAAAAGAAAAAACACAATAACATTTAAAAAAACTGTTATATGCCATGGCGTAAAAACTACATTACCAAAATTCATAATATTTTCTCCTAAAAAAAGCACATGGAAAGTAAAAAATACAATCCATGTGCAATGTATTATCCTATTACTTTTACTTTACAAGATTATATGTATCTCTTGCAATCATAAGTTCTTCATTTGTGGGAATAACAAGCATCTTAACCTTTGCACCTGCTGCAGAGATATCGTTTTCATCACTTGTTCTCTTAGCCTTTTCGTTTACAGCCTCATCAATTTCAACCCCCATAAACTTAAGGTTCTCTGCAACTCTTGTTCTATACTGAGGATTGTTTTCACCGATACCGCCTGTAAATACAACAGCATCAATTCCGCCCATAGCTGCAGCAAAGCCGCCTACATACTTTGTTATCTGGTGGCAAAGCATACTTTCTATAAGTCTATATCTTTCATTTCCATTCTTTGCACCGTCTTCTATATCTCTGTTATCACTTGTTACTCCACCGGTTACACCAAGAATACCAGACTTCTTATTGAGCATTTTATCAACATCTGATGCACTCATTCCCTCTTTTTCCATAAGGAAAGGAATAATTGCAGGGTCAATAGAGCCACTTCTTGTACCCATCATAAGTCCCTCAAGAGGTGTAACACCCATTGTTGTATCAAAGCTCTTACCATTCTTTACTGCTGTAATAGAAGAACCATTACCAAGGTGACAGGTAACAATATTTATTTCTTCAGGCTTCTTACCAAGCATTTCAGCAGCACGTGCTGTTACATATCTATGTGATGTACCATGGAATCCATAGCGGCGAAGCTTATATTTTTCATAGTACTCATAAGGAATAGCATACATATATGCAAAATCAGGCATTGTCTGGTGGAAGCTTGTATCAAACACACCAACCTGGGGTACATCCTTACCCATAATTTCTTCACAAGCCTTAATTCCTGTGATATTTGCAGGGTTATGCAGAGGGCTGAGAGATGAACATTCCTTAATTGCATCTATTACTTCCTCTGTAATCATAACAGAGCCTGAGAACTTTTCACCACCATGAACAACTCTATGTCCTACAGCACCAATTTCACTCATTGAGCTTATAACACCATGCTCCTTATCTGTAAGAGCATCAACAACCAGCTTAATACCTGCCGCATGGTCGGGAATATCAACCTCCACCTTATATTCCACTCCATTAGCATTTTTCTGTTTGAAATTTCCTCCGTCAATACCTATTCTGTCACACTGACCTTTTGCAAGCAGAGTTTCATCTGTCATATCAATAAGCTGATACTTAATAGAAGAGCTTCCTGCATTAATAACTAATATCTTCATTGTCTGTTCTTCCTTTCAAAATCGGGAAATTCCCTTATTATTTTTTAAGTTCAAGTGCTTGTTTAACTTTATTTACAACGCTCTGTGCATCAAGACCAAATACGGAAATAAGTTCTGTTGCCTTACCTGACTTTCCGTATGTATCATTTACACCGAGTTTTACTACAGGTACTGGTAAACTGCTTTCGCAAACAACTTCACTTACTGCACTTCCAAGTCCACCAATGATATTATGCTCTTCACAGGTAACAATAACGCCTGTCTTGTGAGCACTTTCAAGAATAAGTTCTTTATCAATAGGCTTTATACTAGCCATATTTACAATTCTTGCACTTATTCCCTCTTGCTTTAACATTTCATTTGCTTCGACCGCAATGCTTGTCATAAGTCCTGTTGCTATAATTGTAACATCAGTTCCTTCATGCAGCACTGAGCCTTTACCAATTTCAAATTTGAAGTCCGTCTTATCAAAAAGCACAGGTACTGCGAGTCTTCCAAATCTCAAATAAACAGGTCCTACATGCTTAAGTGCAGCTTCAACACACGCTCTTGCTTCTGTTGCATCTGCAGGATTTAGAACAACCATACCAGGTATAGTTCTCATAAGGGCAATATCTTCATTACACTGATGAGTTGCACCGTCCTCACCAACTGTTATTCCTGCGTGAGTTGCACCGATTTTAACATTGAGATGAGGATAACCGATCATATTTCTGACCTGTTCATATGCTCTTCCTGCTGCAAACATTGCAACTGAGCTTGCAAAAACCGTCTTTCCTGTCGCCGCAATACCTGCCGCAACTCCCCTCATATTTCCCTCTGCAATACCACAGTCAAAAAATCTACTTGGAAATGCTTTTTTAAAAACACCTGTCTTTGTAGCTGCTGCAAGGTCGGCATCGAGAACTACAAAATCATACTTTTCGCCAAATTCAGCCAGTGCATTACCATAGGCTTCACGTGTAGCCATTTTTTCTGCCATTGTAGTTACCTCCCTTATTTCGTTAAGGAACACTCGATATTTTCAAGGTCCATCATACCAATTTCATACTG
>JAGBCG010000009.1 GCA_017938055.1 Clostridia bacterium | reverse complement strand
CCGTGACATACGACGGTTTTGTTCTCGGCGGCGGAAAGGCTGTTGACGGTGTTATTAAAAATCACTATCCAAAAGGACTAAGAATTTTATAAATCAAAAAGGGGTTGTATCAAAACGATTTAACATCGCAATGGTACAGCCCCATTATTATTCAATTTGTCTTAACTCTCATCAGGCTCGTATCTTTTGATAAATGCTTTTAATGCAGTCTTGTTTGCACCGTTTGCCACAGCCATACGATAATACTTATCAGCAAGCTCCTTGTCGCTCTTATATGTATAAGCAGCGGCAAGAACTTCATAAGCATTGTACATTCTGCCATCTAACTTTATTGCTTTTTCGGCACATTCAATTGATTTATCAATTTCAAGATTTCTTACAAACGTAAATGCCGCATTTGTCCATGTAGAAGCATTTTTCGGATTTATCTCTGTTGCTGACATATATAGCTTTACGGCATTTTCGTAGTCCCCTGCCTTTGAGTAAAGCAAACCAAGATTGGAATAAACCGTATCATTACGTATTCCAAGGTCGTTTACAAGATATTCGTATACTTCACTTGCACCCTGTTCATCCCCTAAATCCGTTAAGATTAGTGCCTTGAACACTCCCACTGCTTTTTGATCGTCAACAGTTCTGCAATTCTTCCAAAGCTCATTTGCCTTTGTAATTCCTTTTTTCAAATTATCCTCAGCGTAACAACGTGCAACCTTAAGCAAGCACTTTCTGTCTGAGGCACTGTTTTTGAACGCAGTTCCAATAATGTCGCTGTATTGCTTTTCATATAGGCTAAGTGAATTTGACGGCTTCTGGTGTGTTATAACTTTAATTATAGATGCCGCAAGACCTGCTAAAACAACAACAGTCTTGAGCACCGTATTCCAATTTAAACTGCCTTGCGAAATCATAGCGTATACCAAAATGCCGATTACCGCGGCAGCAATAACAACCAAAAGTACAATTCTCAATTTTACTGACATAGTCTTTACTCCCTGAATTTTATTCATCCGTACGTATCATTTATAAAACATTCCTCATACCATACAAACCGAATTGTGTGGACTATTATCATTTTGTATTTCTCATTGTGATAAGCATCTATGTCATATCCGCCTGACATCATGCTCAACTTTGTAAAATCAAAACCATCCGCCGTTCACGGAAATTGTTTCCCCTGTTATATAAGAGCTTTCTTCATCCACAAGAAAACCCACAGCGTGTGCAACCTCGTTTGAAGTGCCCATTCGTCCTACGGGGATTTCTTCGCATATTGCCTTTTTTTCCTCGTTTGACAGGTGGTCATTCATTTGCGTGTCAATTATTCCGGGACATACGCAGTTAACAGTAATTCCGCTGGGGCCCAGCTCCTTTGCAAGTGCTTTTGTAAAGCCTATAAGTGCCGCCTTTGAGGAGGAATATGCCACCTCACAGGAAGCACCAACCTGTCCCCAGACAGAAGAAATGTTGATAATTCTGCCCCACTTATTATGCACCATGTTTTCAGACGCCTTTTTACTGCACAGAAATGCACTTTTAAGATTTACATCATGCACCCTGTCCCATTCTTCAAGGCTTGTATCACACAGCATCTTAACACTTGATATACCCGCATTATTTACAAGTACATCTATACTTCCAAGCTTTTTTTCAAGGCTGTCGAACATATCTTTTACGCTTTTTTCGTCCGTAAGATCCGCCTTTATCCATTCTGTCTTCACTTTATAGT
>JAGBCG010000128.1 GCA_017938055.1 Clostridia bacterium | reverse complement strand
CTTCGCAAGCAGATTGATTCAAAATACGCCTCATACAGAAATATTAATGCCATTGGCTTTACAACAGACGTTCACCTGTATATGAAAGCAAGTGACTTAGTTGTTACAAAACCGGGAGGACTTTCGTCTACTGAAGCTATGGTTTGTAATATTCCAATGATTCTCACAAGCCCAATTCCTGGTGTTGAAACAGAAAACTACGATACACTTACAAAGCTCGGAGTTGCAATAGGCGGCGATTCCGATGTAAAAGCGTCCTATGCTTTTGAAGAAATAGTGAAAGATTCCGGACTTGGATACAAGATTACGTGTAATCAGAAAAAGTATATAAACCCTGATGCTGCAAAAGAAATATGCCGTTATGTATTAAAGGATTTAGGTGTTGAGATTGATGAGCCAGACTGTGCCAAATTATAGAAAACTGTCAATAAGCACCATAAATGAACCTCAGTTTAGACATATAAAGCTTCTTTTATATTGGCCTGTATATGGACTTCTATTTTTGTACTTTGAAAGAATACGAATATGTACATATCATCCCATAGAATCGGTACTTGACGATTATATACCCTTTGTTCCGCAATTTATAATACCATATTTCTTTTGGTTTGTATATCTGATTGGTGGACTTATGTATTTTTTCTTTAAAGATATAAATACGTTTAAAAGGTGCATGTGGTTTATTATAATTACATATTCAATTACATCCGTAATATACTTTGTTTATCCCACCTGCCAAATGCTTCGACCTGCTATTACAGATAATGGAGTTTTTGAAAAGATAGTGTCAGGTCTTTATGCTTTTGATACAAACACCAATGTTTGTCCGTCAATACATGTTCTTGGATCTATGGCAGTTTGCTTTTCTTTCTTCAAATGCGAGTCTATAAACAAGAACAGAGTTTTATTTCAGACTTTGAATGTTGTAATTGCATTACTTATTTCGTTTTCAACGGTATTTCTTAAGCAACATTCAATTATTGATGTTTTTTGGGGATTTGTTCTCAGCTTTGCGGCATATCCTTTTTGTATTGCAGATAATAAGCTTACCAAAAGGCTTTTAGCAATTTAATAAGTTATTAATTCATGAAAGGAATTTTAATATGAACAACAGAGTTTTGGCAAAAGTTGGTTCTATGACAATTATGGAATCAGAAGTAAATGAAATGGTAGCAAACCTTGCTCAGAGAGGACAAAATTATGATAATCCTCAGGGCAGAGCAGCTATACTTGATCAGCTCATTGCAAATAAGCTTCTTCTTATTGATGCTCAAAAGAATCTATATGAGCATAACGCAGAGTTTAAAGCACAGCTTGAAAAGGTAAAAAATGATATGCTTATCAGTTTTGCTGTAAATAAGGCACTTTCTGAGGTTAAGCCTGCAACAGAGGAAGAAATCAAGAAATATTATGATGATAATGCAGATAAATTTAACAAGGGCGAATCTGTAAACGCTTCTCACATTCTTGTTGAAAGCGAGGATTTGGCAAAAGAGCTTCTTTCTAAGATTAATGCCGGTGAAATCTCCTTTGAGGATGCTGCACGTCAAAACAGCACATGTCCTTCTAAGGAAAACGGGGGAAATCTTGGTGAATTTACTAAAGGTCAGATGGTTCCTGAATTTGACAAGGCAGTGTTTGAAATGAAAGTTGGCGAAATCACAGGTCCTGTTAAAACACAGTTCGGTTATCATCTCATAAAGCTCATTTCAAAGAATGAAGAAAGCTCATATTCATTTGAAGAAATCAAGGGTCAGCTTGCATCTATGCTTAATCAGGAAAAACAGCAGGCTGCATTCCAAAGCAAAGTTAATCAGCTTAAAATACTCTATCCTGTAGATAGATTCTAAGCTTTTGCCTCCGATTTTTCGGAGGCTTTTTGTAAAAAAACAAATTTATTATGATTTTCTATTGAATTTTGCATTTAATTGTGCTATAATTTCTGCGGAAATTTTTCATGTGTCAGGAGGACAAATGTATGAGCATTAGAATAGGAATATATGGTTACGGCAACCTTGGCAGAGGAATTGAGTGTGCAATAAAGCAGAACAGCGATATGGAGCTTGTTGCTGTTTTTACAAGACGTAATCCCGAAGCTGTAAAAATTAACACACCGACTGCAAAGGTTTTTTCTGTTGATCAGGCTAAGAATATGACAGATTTAATTGATGTAATGATTCTTTGTGGCGGAAGTGCTACGGATTTGCCCGAGCAGACTCCTTTTATTGCTTCGATGTTTAACTGTGTTGACAGCTTTGATACACATGCAAGAATTCCTGAACATTTTGCAAATGTTGATGACAGGGCAAAAAATTCAGGAAAGGTTGCAATTATATCATGTGGTTGGGACCCCGGTATGTTTTCACTCAACAGACTCTATGCTTCATGTGTTCTGCCAGATGGTGAGGATTATACATTTTGGGGCAAGGGTGTAAGTCAGGGCCATTCCGATGCAATAAGACGAATTGATGGCGTTCTGGATGCAAGACAGTATACAATTCCTGTTTGCGAGGCACTTGAAAGTGTAAGAAACGGCGAAGCACCTGTACTTTCCACAAGACAGAAGCATACAAGAGAGTGCTTTGTTGTGGCTGCTGAGGGTGCAGATTTAGCTCGGATTGAAAATGAAATAAAGACAATGCCAAACTACTTTGCTGACTATGATACAACTGTACACTTCATTTCAAAAGAAGAACTTGACCGTGACCACAGCGGTATTCCTCACGGCGGATTTGTTATAAGAAGTGGCAGAACAGGAAAAAATCTTGAAAATAAGCATGTTATTGAATACAGCTTAAAGCTTGATTCTAACCCTGAGTTTACTGCATCCGTAATCACAGCATATGCAAGAGCTGCGTATCGCATGAATAAAGAAGGAATGTGTGGCTGTAAAACAGTATTTGACGTTGCACCGAGTTATCTTTCAGTTAAAAGTGGCGAAGAAATAAGAAAATCCATGCTTTAAATATATTAAAAAGAGGTTGTAGCAAACTGCTTTGTTACAACCTCAAACATATACAAAACAAACAATTTTTCGTAGGGGACGATGCCGACATCGTCCCGTT
>JAGBCG010000127.1 GCA_017938055.1 Clostridia bacterium | reverse complement strand
ATTAAAGTTCTTTTGGTTACTTTTTCCGTGATTTCCCAAATCTTTGATTTGGTTGAAATATCGTACTCAGCAAAGCTGAGCTTCCTTGAATAGAAAAGTAACAAGAAAAAACAAAAAAGAAAAAAGAAAAAACTTTTTTTGAAAAAGTACTTTACAAATGAGAAAAATTATGATATCATATCATCGTTGCCGAAAAGAAGCGACAAAATCCCGGGGGGTTAGCTCAGCTGGGAGAGCATCTGCCTTACAAGCAGAGGGTCACAGGTTCGAGCCCTGTACCCCCCACCATAAAAAAACGACAGTAATCAACAGATTGCTGTCGTTTTTTCAACGATATAAATTCCTGACGGAATTTGCGATATGCCTTCGGTGAGATATATCCTGACGGATGCGATATGTTGCCATGCGGCAACGAGAAAAGAAATTTATATCATATCGCAACGAAACGAAGTGAAGTTATATCGAATTTGCGATAACAAATATATCGCACGAGCGTGAGCGAGTATATCGCCTAAATCTTCGTGCATCATTATCGTTCTGCCTTGCCAAAAGTCGACAAGGTCTTAGAAGAATCTTGTCGATTTTATTTATTCCTTGTTCCTTATTTAATCTTGACTATTCCCATGGCAATTTTTTATCACATATAATCAAATCAACATCATTTTTTGTACACAAGAAGAAGGTTTTTTTCAAACCTAATTTAGAGGAATCGCAAAGGAAGATTTTCTTTTTTGCACGAGAGAGCATTTTTTTACGCAAAGATGTTTCCTCCTCAGACACATCGCTTATTTCACCATCATTTGATATTGCCTGACTTGAAAAGAAAACAATATCTGCATTAACCGAATCAATATAGTTTTCTGCGGTACTACCTATAAATATATTGCTATGATTGTTGAAAAGACCGCCTGTGCAATATAGTTTTATTTGAGGATTCATACATTCAGAAAAAATCAGCTGATTGTTTGTAATGATTTTTAAATCTTTAAACCGATTTGTATATTTTATGATTCTTCTGACGGTTGAAGAACCGTCCATGAATATTGTAGCACCATCAAAAATATGTTTAGATGCAGTTTTTGCAAGCTCATCCTTTATGGTTGAGTTATATGAATTACGCAGAGTTACGGGAACGACATTATTTGAATGTCCGGACAAAGTTACTCCGCCGTATATTTGGTCAACATAGCCTTGTTTTTCCAACACCTTAATATCCCGTCGTACCGACGATTCACTTGCCCAGACAATTTTTGAAAGCTCTTTAACTGTGGAAACTTTGTTTTGTTTCAGGTGATTTAAGATTGCTTGCTGTCTTTCATAAATAATCATATTATTCTCCTTTATGAAAAAAGATGAAAATGTTTCAAAATTTATGTCATCACTTGATTTTTATGTATTTTGTAATATAATTATATCATAATTATCAAAAAGTGTCAAACTTTTTCAAATATTTTCAGGGGGTAAATGAAAATGGCAGTTATAACAATCGTAGGAGCCGGAATGATGGGAAGTGCTCTTGCTTTTCCGGCAAGAGAGAACAAACACGAAGTAAGAGTTGTGGGAACACACTTAGACAGGGAATTTATTGACGGTTGTATTAAAAATAACCGACATCCTAAATTTGAAAAGGATTTTCCTGACGGAATAAAGTTTTATCAAATAGAACAGCTAAAAGAAGCAATCGAGGGCAGTGATGTTATAATAGGTGGCGTTAGCAGCTTTGGAGTAGAATGGTTTGCAGACAATGTGCTTCCTGTAATTCCGGAAGACATTCCGGTTCTGACAGTTACCAAAGGGCTTATGAATACACCTGAAGGCAAGCTTTTAACATACCCTGATGTATGGAGAGAAAAGCTCAATTCAATAGGCAAGAATATTTCGCTTAATGCTATAGGCGGCCCTTGCACAAGCTATGAGCTTGTGGCACATGACCAGACTGAAGTCGCATTTTGCGGAGATGATATAAAAACGCTTGCATATCTTAAAGAACTTATGCAGACTGATTATTATCATATCAGCATTACAACTGATGTTACAGGTATTGAAAGTGCAGTTGCACTTAAAAATGGTTACGCATTGGGAATTGCTCTCACAATCGGACTTAATCAGAAAATATTTGGAAATGATGAATTGCATTTTAATTCACAGGCGGCAGTGTTTGGTCAGGCATCAAAAGAAATGTATAAGTTACTTGAGTTCCAGAATGCGTTGACGCTTGACAATCTGTGTGTTGGTGTAGGTGATCTTTACGTAACGGTTTACGGTGGAAGAACAAGACTTGTTGGTATTCTTCTTGGCAAAGGACTTGATATTGATCAAGCTAAGGCAGAACTGAATGGTGTAACATTGGAATCTCTCGTTGTTGCAGAAAGAGTCGCAAAGGCAGTAAAATTAAATATTAAAAAAGGTATTTTAAAGGAAGAAGATTTTCCGCTTCTTTTACACATTGATGAAATTTTGTCAGACAAAAAGGACGTTAATATTCCGTGGGAAAAGTTTACATTTGTGAAAGGTGAATAATATGGAAAACACCATTCAGTATTTAAAGGAAATACCGTATTACGGACATTTTGATGTTATTGTTTTAGGCGGTGGACCTGCGGGCGTATGTGCAGCAATAGAAGCAGCAGATAACAAAAAAACTGTGCTGTTGGTTGAAACAACGGGAATGCTTGGAGGTATGGCAACATCCGGTTTAGTCGGCCCTTTTATGACCTGTTATGACCGTGATGGTAATATACTTGTGGTAGGCGGGATTTTCAGAAGGATTATTGATAAACTGAATCAATATAATGCAGTATATAAGCCGGAGGAGCTTGACTCACCAAGTATACATACCTCGTTTATCGAAAGATACCATCGTCATGTCACTGCTTTTGATTCCTTTGCTTTACAAATTGTTCTCGATGAAATGACGCAGGATGCAGGTGTTGAAGTTATGTTATACACTCGTTTTGTGGACTGTATCTGCGAAAATGGCAAAATACAGAAGGTCGTTCTTGCGGCACTTGAGGGGCTTGTTGCAGTAGATGCTGATGTCTATATTGATTGTACGGGAAACGCCGATGTTGCAAATGCTGCCGGCGTAAATACCTACAAGGGAGAGGAACGAAGCTCAGTACCACAACCGGCCACATTGATGTTTGAGGTAGGCGGTGTGCAGGACGAAGGGTTTATGACAAGGTCAGCAAGACCCGAACTTCCCGTCAAAGCATACAGAACTCCACTCGATGGAAAGTATAAAGTTAATCATTACCGTGTGTTTGACGTTGATGCAACTAATTCGCAAAGCATGACAAAAGCTCATATTAAAGCACGCAGACAGGTTTTGGATGCATATAAAGTTCTTAGAGAAAAAACTCAGGGCTTTGAAAATGCTCAAATTGCACAGGTTGCACCTGTTCTTGGAGTGAGAGAAAGCCGTCATATCACAGGAAAATACAAAATTACAGTTAACGATATTATAAATGGAACAAAATTTGATGACCGTATAGCAACCTATGGCTACGGAATGGACGTTCATCCCAGAAATGAAAAGGAGTCCGGCAATTTCAAAATTGAGGTTGCTCAAAAGTATTATATTCCATACAGGAGTCTTATTCCTGAGGGAATTGACAATTTGATTGTAGCGGGAAAAACAATTTCCTGCGAGTCACAGGCGGCGGGCGGACTTCGATGCATGCCTTGTGCAATGGCAATGGGACAGGCGGCGGGCGTTGCTTCTGCGTTGGCTGTAGAAAATAATTGCATGCCGGAAAACATAAGCATTGATACATTGCAGACTATTCTTAAGTCAAAAGGTGCAATTTTAGATTGATTGCATACAGCATTTAGTGACATCTAAACCATTCAGTTATTCCTCTGATATTGTCAATACACGGATTTTTGTTATAAGATGCTTTATTTTTGCAAGCATTGCGTAAGGCAAGCAGTAGGCCGAAAAAATTATTGTGCTTTTATATGTAAAATATAGAGTAAATAAGACAAAATAAATACAAATATGCGAACACCAAAAGTGTTCGCTTTCGGCGTTTGTCAAAAAAGTGTATTTGAAAGGAGAAACTATGCAGAAAACCAACTTGAATGTATGTCTTGAAGCTGTAAGGTCACTTTCTGAGTATAATGAAATATACTCGTTATTGTCACGATTTGAACGCACATCAAAGGGATATAGCCAGGGAGTATGCTATTGTACGGGACTCACGGCAGGACTCAGAGATGCTTTGTGCAGCGAGCTTTTGCAGAAAATAAAAAACGACTTTGCGGATGGAAATTCCGGTACAGCTCTTGTGCTTTGCAGTGAGGAAAAGACGGCATATGCAATGAAAAGTGCAATGTGTGCTTACGGAATTAAGACAGAGGTTTTTCCTGTTCGTGACTATAATTTTCACAATATAAACGCCACAAGTCATGAGTGGGAGTACGAAAGACTGAGGGTATTGCGTGAAATCGTTTCAGGAAACGTTGATGCTGTGGTTTCTGTACCTGAGGCGGCTCTGGGGATTCTTCCGCCGGTGTCAATGCTTAAAGAAAAGTCCAATATCAAAACAGGAATGGAGCTTTCACGGGATGGTCTTTGTGAAAGACTCATGAGCTACGGCTATACAAGATGCGACTGCGTTGAGGGACAGGGGCAGTTTGCGGTAAGAGGAGATATTCTTGATGTTTATGTTCCTGATTATGACAAGCCCATAAGAATGGAATTTTTCGGCGACGAGGTAGATGCCGCAGGATTTTTTGATGTTTTGAGTCAACGACGTGTTGAGAATGTGGAAGAATTTTTTGTGACTCCGATTCGTGAGCAGATGCCGGATACGGATGCTTGTCACAGAATTACCGAAACAATGGACCGACTTATACTGTCGGCAAAAAGAAAGAAGAACACGGATGCTGCAGAAAAGCTTGAGAAGGAAAAACGTGATTTTGAAGAGGGCACTCTGTGCTGTCTTGACAAGTATTTACCTTTTATGTATGACAGCTTTACCTGTCTTTTTGACTACTGCACTCTGTTTACCTTTGTATGTGATTATCCGAGAGTAAAGGACAGGCTGAATTCTTACCTGTGGCAGCTTGGTGAGGATTTGGTGAGCCTTGCACAAACAGGACAGGCTGATATAAAGGGGGCTGTTTTCTGTCTTGACAAAGAACAAATGAAGTCAAAGCTTATGACAATGCCGTGTGTATGCACTGACAATTTCTCCTCCACGCCTGACATTGACCTTTCGGGTTACTTTGAATTTGCCTCAAAGCATACCCCTGTCACTTTTTCAAATCCTGATATACTGTGTGAGGATTTGTCGGGATTTATAAAAGCGGATATGAAGGTGCTTGTAGTCACCGGTGGATTTATGCAGGCAAGTGACCTTGAAAACATACTTCGTGACAGAGGCATTAGCTGTGCAGTTACGTCTGAGGTGAAATATGACCAGATGAAGTGCGGCTTTGTGTATATACTTTACGAAAACGGACAGGGGCAGATAAGCGGCTTTGAATGTGCAAAGGCAAAATTCGTACTTGTTTGTGCAAGCACATCACCTGAAAACAGAAAAGCATCAGTTGCAAAATTGAAAACAAGCAAAAGCGGTGCAAAAAACAGGATTTCCTCATACCTTGAGCTTACAGCGGGAGATTTTGTGGTGCATGATGTTCATGGTATCGGTGTATATGAGGGGATAAAGACGCTGACGGTCGCAGGTATTACTCGTGACTACATTACCCTCAGGTATCAGGGGAGCGATTCGCTTTATGTGCCATGTGACCAGCTTGACAAAATTTCAAAGTTCAGTGGGAAAAGTGATAGTGTACGTTTATCAAAGCTTGGCTCGGGCGACTGGACAAAGACAAAGGCAAGAGCAAAAAAGGCGGCTAAGGATATTGCAAAAAATCTCATTGCTCTGTACGCTGAAAGAACAAGACGTCCTGGGTATGCTTTCGGTACGGATACCGAGTGGCAAAGAGAATTTGAAGAACGCTTTCAGTATGAGGAAACGGATGGTCAGCTTGAGGCCGTTCGTGACATAAAGAAGGACATGGAAAAGCCTTGTCCGATGGACAGACTTCTTTGCGGGGACGTTGGTTTTGGTAAAACAGAGGTTGCTCTGCGTGCGGCGTTCAAGTGTGTAATGGAGGGAAAGCAGGTTGCAATTCTTGTACCCACCACTGTTCTTTGCTGGCAGCATTACAGAACAATTATCTCACGCATGCAGTCTTTTCCCATTAAAGTGGAAATGCTTTCAAGATACACTCAGAGCAAGGCGAAAAAAATCTGCGACAGGCTGAAAATAGGCGATGTGGACATTGTTGTAGGCACACATAAATTGCTTGCAAAGGGCGTGGAGTTTAAAGACCTGGGGCTTTTAATTGTGGACGAGGAGCAGAGATTCGGTGTTACTCACAAGGAACGCTTAAAGGAAATGTCAAAGCAGGTGGACGTACTCACCCTTTCAGCAACGCCTATACCCAGAACCTTTAATATGGCACTTGTTGGTATAAGGGACATGTCTATACTTGAGCAGGCTCCTGTTGACAGACACCCTGTGCAGACGTATGTGCTTGAGCATGATATGTCAGTAATTACAGAGGCAATAAAACGTGAGTTACGCAGAGCAGGACAGGTGTTTTATCTTCATAACAAGGTCGAGGATATTGACAGTGTTGCTTCAATGCTTCATGAAGCGGTGCCGGAGGCTTCTATTGCAGTAGCTCACGGAAAAATGAGTCAGGAGCAGTTAAGCGAGGCATGGAAGGATGTTGTTGAGGGAAAGACGGATATTCTTGTCTGTACCACAATTATTGAAACGGGTGTGGACGTACCCAATGCCAACACTCTTATAATAGAGGATGCGGACAGACTGGGACTAAGTCAGCTTCATCAGCTAAGAGGCCGAGTCGGACGTTCTTCAAGACGTGCTTATGCGTATTTTACATGGAAGCGTGACAGAATGCTCAACGAAATTGCACAAAAACGTCTTACTGCAATAAAGGAATTTACTGAGTTTGGCTCAGGTTTTAAGATTGCAATGCGTGACCTTGAAATAAGAGGTGCCGGAAATCTGCTTGGCTCAGAGCAGTCAGGACACATGGAAAGCGTTGGCTATGATTTGTTTATAAAGCTTCTTGAACAGGCGGTGCTTGAAGAAAAAGGCGAAATAACACAACAACCACCTGATTGCACTGTGGATATAAAGATTAATGCATATATTCCTGAAAAATATATAAAGCGTCCCGGTGACAGAATTTCAATGTATAAAAGAATTGCTGCTATTAAGACAAACGAGGATGCGGATGACGTTAAGGACGAGCTGCTTGACAGATACGGCGACATTCCCAAAGAAACGCAAAGTCTTATTCAAATTGCTCTTATCAGACAAAAATGTGCTCAGCATGGTCTTGT
>JAGBCG010000001.1 GCA_017938055.1 Clostridia bacterium | reverse complement strand
CATAGCTGATGTGCTGAAAAACACATCCCCCGCAGCTTTTTGCAAAAGGACAGCCGTCCTCATTTCTGTGTGGTGACGGCTGTACAATTTCAAGAATTTTAGCTACGGCATAGCTTTTTGTGACTTTTATTACATGTGCTTTAACAACGTCACCGGGAGCAGTTCCGGGAATGAATACCACAAAACCACCCTCTGTTTTGCATAGACCGTTGCCGTTGCCAAGAAGGGAATCAACCTGTAATGTAATGCAGTCGTTCTTTTTAATACTGCTTGCCATAATTACCTGTTCCTTGATTAAATTTATTTTTGTTTTTGCAGCTGTAAATTTTATTCTGCTTGAACTTCGGCATCAGCCTCATTTTCAGCTTCAACTTCTGCCTGATTTTCCTGGTCGTAATCTACTGTGAATGTTTCTTCCATGGTAGTTTCTTCTTCAACGGTGGGATTTGCCATTTCCTCGTATTCTGCAAGGAAATCAGCATATCTTGATTCGTAGTTTTCGCTGTATACAAATTCGTAATCTTTTGAAAGAGTATCAAGTTCTTCAGCAAACATCTCATAACTCTTGCTCATGTATTCGTCAGTTGCAAGGATTGCATCGTCATCAAGAGGGAGTCTTTGAATGATGTGGTAGCCGTAGTTTGTTTCAACAAGACCGGAAATATCACCCTCTTTAAGAGCGAAAGCTGTTTCTTCAAATTGCTCAACCATCTTGCCTGTTGTGAAGTAGTAACCGCCGGGATAGCTCTCCATACCGGGATCTTCGCCGTGTTCTTTTACAAGAGCATCGAAATCTTCGCCGCTTTCTACCAAAGCAAGAACTTCTCTTGCCCTGTTAAGAGTTTCAAGCTTCTGTTCTTCGGTAACTTCTCCGTTTTCGCCCTCGCCTTCTTCAGGGAAGCAAATGAGAATGTGCTTAGCTCTTACATATTCAGTTTCGCTTTCAAGCATGTCTGTAAGGGTTGCTTCTCTTACGGAAGCAGCAAATTCTTCATCGGAAATACGCTCTTCGTAAATCTTCGAGTAGAGAAGATTGTAGAACGAGGTCAAAAAGTAAGCGTAAGGTGTCTGATAGGTGTACATTTCGATTACAGAGTCAACATCATCTCCGTAATATTGCTTGAACTGAGCGTACATGTCGGTGAAGTTTTCGGTGAATTCATCCTCACTGACAGTAAGACCCATTTCAATAGCTTTGTTTACCAGATAAGAATTCACACGAAAATAGCTGTCAATTTCTTGTGCCTTAATCTGCTCTATATTCTCCTCTGTGCTGCCTTGATAGGATTGGTTGCAGGCAAGAACTGCATATCTTACAAAAGCTGCACTTACAGGAACGCCTGAGATATTTATAAGAATTTCATTGTCAAGATCTTTTTTCTCGATAACTTCTGCAAGCTTTGCTTCAAATTCTGCATTGAATTCTAAATTTGAAACAAGCTCTTCGGGAGAACCGATTCTGTTAGGGGTGACGTGTTCTTCTACAGAAGAATTGTCAGGCATATTTGGTGTCAGATTGTTTTTATCGACATTTTTCTTTCCGCATCCGCCGAGGATGGAGGTAGTCACAAGAACACCTGCAATAATAAGTGCTGTTAATCTTTTCATAGTTTTAACATTTCCTTTCAAAATTCATTTTTTGCGGTTAAAGTACACCGCCTCGATATAACGGAGTATAGGATATCATGTTTGTGTGAAAGGCATGTGAAATAATTGCAACTTTTTACAATTTATACAAATAATTATATCCATATTTGTAGTATAATAGATGCTGATGTATAATGCGGTATTGTACATAAAATCAGGAGGTGGAGGAAAATGACACAAATAAAAGCAAGAAATCTTGATAAAAGCGTTACATGTCTTTATGGTGTTAGTACGGCAAGAGAAAAAAGCTTGTCAAGACTTGGAATAGAAAGCCTTGAAGATTTGATTTATCATTTTCCTGCTTCCCATGAAAACAGAGGGGAAGTTATCACAGTTGATGAAGTAACAGGTGCAGAATATAAAAGCCTGATGCTTGAAGTAATAACGCCTGTTGTGAATGCAAGAATAAAGTCAAAAGGCAGAACGATGAGTGTGCAGAAATTTGTTGCAGGCGACGAAACAGGCTCTGTAAAAATCACCTGCTTTAACAGAGATTATCTTGGACAGTCGGTAAAAGTTGGCAACAAATACAGGTTTTACGGAATAGTTCAGGGAATCGGGGGACTTTGTACCATGACAAGCCCCGACATTGAACCGATAAGTGAAAAGAATGAGCTTCTTTCATTTGTGCCAAAATACCATTTGACACAAGGACTTACCTCCAAACTTTTAGCAAACCTTGTAAAGCAGGCATATAAACTGTGTAAGGATGAAATCGAGGACTATCTGACAGAGGAAGAAATAGAGCAGTTCGGACTTTGTACTAAGGAAAAAGCCCTGTATGATATACATTTTCCGTCAAGCTGTGAAGCTCTTGAAAATGCCAAAAAACGTCTTGCTTTTGATGAATTATATGCATTTCAGCTTAATTCCATATTGCTTGGCCGAAACGAAAAAAGCGGAAAAGCCTATAGAATTCCATATCCCGACATGAAAAAGTTTACTTCATCCATCCCGTTCGAGCTCACAAAGGCACAAAAAAAGACGGTGCATGAGATACTTAAGGATATGAGTGGGCAGAGTAAGCCTTGTGATGAAAGTTCAGAGCAAATATCACAGTTTATTCCACCGGCAAGACGACTTGTTCAGGGCGATGTTGGAAGTGGTAAAACAGTGGTTGCTTTTGCGTCAATTTTTGCCTGTGCAATGGCGGGATACCAGTCTGCACTCATGGTGCCAACAGGAATTCTTGCAAGACAACATTTTGAAGACGCACAAAAAATACTCTGTCCCTTAGGAATAAAAACGGCACTTCTTACAGGTGCTACAAAGGCGTCCGAAAAAAAAGAAATTTTACGTGGTCTAAAAAATGGAGAAATACAACTTATTGTTGGAACGCATGCACTTATAGAGGATAACGTAGAGTTTAAAAATATAGCACTTGCGGTAACGGACGAACAACACCGCTTTGGAGTGGGGCAAAGAAAGAATCTTGAAGAAAAAGGAAAAACACAGAGTATATTTCCGCATACTCTTGTTATGTCTGCAACACCCATTCCCAGAACTCTTGCTATGATTATGTACTGTGATCTTGATATAAGTGTAATAGACGAGCTGCCAAAGGGCAGACAAAAAATAGACACCTTTGCTGTCGGAGAAGATTATCATGCAAGAGTTTATAATTTTATTCGGGAGAGGGTAAAAGAGGGAAGACAGGCATATGTTGTTTGTCCTCTTGCACAAGAAAAAAATGCTGAGGGAGAGCTTATTTCAACGGCAGGCTATGAAATGAAGTCGGCAAAAAGCTTTTGTGAAAAGTTGCAAAAGAACGAACTGAGTGATTTGCGTGTGGAATACGTTCACGGCAAAATGAAGCAAGGCGAAAAGGACGAAATCATGGGCAGATTTGCAGATGGTAAGATTGATGTTCTTGTATCAACAACAGTAATAGAGGTTGGTGTAAATGTGCCAAATTCAGTTGTAATGCTTGTGGAAAATGCCGAAAGATTTGGTCTTTCACAGCTTCATCAGTTGAGAGGACGTGTTGGCAGAGGAGAACATAAATCCTACTGCATACTTGTTTCGCCTCTTATGAATAAGTCAAAGGACACTGATTTTGCAAAGAGAATAAAAATTCTATGCGATAGTGGAGATGGCTTTGAAATAGCAAAAAAGGATTTGGAAATAAGAGGACCTGGAGAATTTTTTGGAAGACGCCAGCATGGAGAGCTGTGCTTCAAAATGGCTGATGCAATGAACGATGTATTGCTGCTTGAGCAGACAAAAAATCTTGCACTGAAGCATATTTCGGAAAACAGAAATTGGGAGATGGAAAAAATTGGGTTGTAAGTCACTTGTTATTAACGGAGCAAGAGTTCATAATTTAAAAAATGTTGATTTGGAAATACCAAGAGATAAGCTTGTGGTGTTTACCGGTCTTTCGGGTTCCGGCAAATCCTCCCTTGCATTTGATACAATTTATGCTGAGGGACACAGGCGTTTTGTGGAGTCACTTTCTTCGTATGCAAGACAGTTTCTCGGTCAGCTGGACAAGCCTGATGTGGATTTGATAGAGGGGCTTTCTCCGGCAATTTCCATTGACCAGAAGACTACCTCACGCAATCCTCGTTCAACGGTAGGAACGGTAACTGAAATTTATGACTATCTGCGTCTTTTGTACGCAAGAGTGGGAACGCCGCACTGTCCTATCTGCGGAAAGGTTATAGAAAAACAGTCCATTGATACAATTCTCGATAAAATTCTGCACCTTCCCGAAGGAACAAGGTTTTATGTGCTTTCTCCCGGCGTCAGAGGAAAAAAGGGAACACATGAAAAGCTTTTGTCTGATGCCAAGAAAAACGGCTATGTAAGAGCAAGAATTGATGGGGAAATATACAGCCTTGATGATAATATAGAGCTTGATAAAAATATACGTCATAACATTGAAATAGTTATCGACAGACTCGTAATGAAAGATGATATTCGCTCACGGCTTGCGGATTCTGTGGAAAACGCATTTAAACTGTCCGATGGTCT
>JAGBCG010000126.1 GCA_017938055.1 Clostridia bacterium | reverse complement strand
GTGCCGTTCCCAAAACTCCCGGTTCTCTGTGATGCAGCGGATTCATGCCGTTAAAGGTATGGGTTACGCAGTTTGCACCCTTTTCAATGGCATGAAGGCACACTTCACTGCTTGCAACAGAGTGACCCATTGTCACCTCGATGCCGTTTTGGGTACAGAACTCTATAAATTCCATTGCACCGTCAAGCTCGGGAGCAACTGTAAATCTTACTTTAAGGTTGCCTGCTTCGTGCAGTACATCCTTTGCAAGACCTATATCGGGATTTTTGAGAAGTGCTTCATTATGTGCACCTTTTCTTGCGGCACTCAGGAACGGTCCTTCAATATGAACACCCGATATCTCAAGCTTTGTTACCATTTCGCTTGCTTTCTTTATGTTCTTAACCGCCTGGATAACCCCTTCAAAGCTCATTGTTGCCGTTGTGGGAAACAGATAGCTTACACCGCATGAAGAATACCAGTCCTGCATCGAGGCAATTTCTTTTGCAGTTGCCTGTGAGGAGTCAACAAGCCTTGCACCATGGGTATGTATATCGCAAAGTCCTCTGTAAAGAATATTTCCTTCGCCATCTATTACTTGGTCAGCACATTCTGGCACTGTCTTTGAAATATCCGTGATTTTTTCATTTTCTATAACCACAACTCTGTCTGCTTTTTCATCATGGCAACTTAATTTTACGTTTTTTATTACTGTCATAATACTACTGCCTTTCTCAGCTGTTAAAGCTATTCATTGCCTTGTCTGTTTCGCCGCTGTTTATAAGACACAGCGTTTCAAACGTATCGCAAAAGCGTTCCTCAAGCTTTTTCATTTCATCCTCAGTAAAGTTCGACAGTACCCAGTCCGCAAGGTCCATTTCAGGATGAGGTTTTGCACCAATACCTATTTTTACCCTTGGAAAACTGTCTGAACCCAAATGTGCGATAATCGACTTTATCCCGTTATGTCCGCCATCGCTTCCCTTTTTTCTTATTCTCATACGTCCAACGTCAAGGCTTATATCATCATACACGACTGTGATATTCTCAGCAGGAATTTTATAAAAGGATGCCGCCTTACCCAAAGCCTCTCCCGAATTATTCATAAAGGTCTGGGGAAGCAAAAGCAGTGTTCTTTTTCCGCCTATTACCGCCTCTGCCGTAAAAGCCTCAAACTTTGATGTGGTTATTGTGACACCAAGCTTTTTAGCTACATAATCAAGTGCAAGAAAGCCCGCATTATGTCGTGTTTTCCTGTACTTATCACCGGGATTTCCAAGTCCTGCGATTATATGGGTTATAGGCGTTTTGTTATCCTCTTTTTTTTCAATTTTCTTAAAAAGGTCAAATATATCCATTTATATATCCTTTTCTTTATTTTTTGCGTTTCTGTATTACTGCGTATGCTTACTTTCAAAAGCCTTTAAAAAAAGTTCTTTTGCCCTGTTCAGATTTCCTGAAATATACAGATATCCCATAAGTGCTTCAAAACCCGTAGCACGTCTGTACTGAATAAGCTCGCCGTGTTTGGGAGTAAAATGGGTCTTGGCATTGCGTCCACGCTTAAAAACCGACATTTCCTTTTCCGTCAGCTCGTTAAGAATTCGTTCGATGCCGTCGCTCTGTGCCTCACAGGTAATGATTGCCTTTGAAGCACGAACAAGTGCTCCCGGCTTTACTTCGCCGCTGTAATTAAGCACATAATCCCTTGCGAAAAGCTCCATCACCGCATCTCCCATATACGCAAGTGCAAGTATGGGAAACACATCGGGATTTTTACTTTCGCACAGCAACAGGCTTTCGTTATTTTTATTTTCGGCACTCTGCATTTTTTCTATGCTCTTTTCCATTTAGCACCCTGAGGAGTATCCTCGATAACAATGCCTCTTGCCTTGAGGTCGTCTCTGATTTTATCGGCAGTTGCCCAGTCCTTTGCTTTTTTAGCCTCTGCACGCTGTGCAACAAGTGCGTCAATTTCTGCATCCTCGTCAGCGTTTTCGCTTGCCTTGATTTCAAAGCCAAAGAGTGTGATAAGTTCCATATAGATTTCCTTTGCCTTTTCAAGAAATTCAAGGGAAAGGTCTTCGTTTGAAAGTGCTTTATTTATATCACGTGTAAGCTCAAAGATTGCAGCAATTCCGTCAGCTGTATTAAAGTCATAGTCAAGAGCCTCGCACATCTGTGTTTTTCTGCCAGCAAAGCCCTCAAGCAGCTTCAATTCTTCGTCATTTATGTTACGTGTTCCCATTTCCTTTGCAACCTTAATTCTGAAATTAAGGTTATCCTCGCAGGTATGGAATCTCTCAACACTGGCCTTTGCCTGATTCATGGCTTCAACGCAGTAATTGACAGGACTTCTGTAGTGTGCTGAAATAATAAAGAAGCGTATTGCCTCATAGCCGTAAACCTTTGCAACATCCCTTACCTTAAAGGAAATTCCGCTTTTGGACATTTTTTGTCCGTCGGTCAGAATATATGCATTATGAAGCCACATCTTTGTAAATGTAGTATCTGCACAGCCCTTGCAATCATTATAGCTTTCAGACTGAGCTATTTCGTTTTCGTGGTGAGGAAAGGCTAGGTCTTCACCGCCTGCGTGAATATCAATGTTATTACCAAGATACTTTTTACTCATTGCAGAACACTCGATATGCCAGCCCGGTCTTCCGTTACCCCAGGGCGATGCCCAATAAGGCTCGCCGGGTTTTGTTGCCTTCCATACCGCAAAGTCAAGCGGGTCTTCCTTTATATCCGCAACATCTATTCTCGCACCACTTATAAGGTCGTCTATATCCTTGTGGGAAAGTTTCCCGTAGCCTTTGAATTTTCTTGTTCTGAAGTAAACGTCATAGTCATCTTTTGAATCATCAGGCTTTACTGCATATGCGTATCCGCTGTCAACAAGAGTTTTTACGATATCAATGATTTCGTCAATATTTTCAGTTGCTCTTGGATGGTTTGTAGCAGGTCTTACACCAAGTCCTTTTGCATCCGTAAAGTATTCTGCAATGTATTTTTCCGCTACATCCTTAACGGTTGTGCCTTCCTCGTTGGCGCGCTTTATCATTTTGTCGTCAATGTCTGTAAAGTTCTGAGTAAAGTTTACCTTGTAGCCCCTGTATTCAAGATATCTTCTCAAAAAATCGAACACCACAAAGCATCTTGCATTTCCTACATGAAAATAGTCATATACCGTAGGTCCGCAGGCATACATCTTTATTGTCTCTCCGTCAAGCGGTACAAGCTCTTCATACTGTTTTGTCATTGTGTTATACAGTTTCATTTTTCTACACTCCTATAGATAGTTTATGTGACACAGTGATATGTTACTTTTCTTGAAAGAAAAGTAACCAAAAGAACTTTATTTTGGCTGTCGCCGTTGTTAAACCGAGTTTATTTTTCCTCGGTCGTTTTATTCTGTGCTTCAAGCTGTTTTTCAAGAGCCTCAATACGCATATACATTTTGCAAAGCTCCTGAGAAACAGGGTCAGGTATATGAATCTGGTCAAGGTCATTCTTTAAGCAGTCTTCGTTTTTCTTTGACTTACTTCCGGAAAGAATCATTCTTGCGGGAACACCTACTGCCGTCGCTCCCTCGGGAACTGTATCAAGCACCACAGCTCCTGCCGCAATTTTTGCGTTATCTCCCACAGTAAAAGGACCTAGCACCTTTGCACCCGAGCCTACCATTACGTTATTGCCAAGAGTCGGGTGACGCTTTCCCGTATCTTTACCAGTACCACCAAGTGTCACACCCTGATAGATTGTACAGTTATCTCCCACAACCGCCGTTTCGCCGATTACAACGCCGCTTCCGTGGTCAATAAGAAGTCCTTTTCCTATTGTTGCACCGGGATGTATTTCAACACCTGTCATAAACCTGGCAAACTGACTTATCCAGCGTGCAATGAATTTTCTGTTATGCTTATAAAACCAATGTGCAAACCTATGATAAATAACAGCGTGAAGTCCTGAATACAGAAAGAATATCTCTGCACTGCTTCTTGCTGCAGGGTCTCGCTCCTTTATTGAGCGAATATCATATCTCAGTCTACGGAACATAGACAAACACCTCTTTAAATAGTAATATATTTCTTATATGCTAAAATGTACTGCATACCGGAATAAATTGTAAAGAATACCATTACCGCCATACAGACATATGTAAGAGGTGTATACAATGCAAGCATATCAAGCCCAAGTGTCGAGAATATTATCGGCTCAAGTATTAAAAGCTCCACAAAAATACACTGGGAAAAAGTCTTTATTTTTCCTGGCATTGCTGCTGCAATTACCACATTTTCACCCGTTACCGCAACAAGTCTTATTCCGCTTACTGCAAGCTCTCTGAAAACTGTTATTGCTGTAGCAATCACAAGCCAGAGTCTTAGGTTATCATAAACATATATTGCGGCCATCAACGCACCAATTACCATAAACTTATCTGCAAGGGGATCCATAAATTTACCAAAGCTTGTTACAAGATTATGTTTTCTTGCGATTTTACCATCAATAAAATCCGTCACCGCAGCCGCCAGAAAAAGCAGTGCCGAAACAATACTCAATGAAAGCTTTATCATTTCGCTTTGCATATTTTTTGTCAACATCATGGACACCATAAAAAGCGGAACCATTATAATTCTGATAATAGTCAGCTTATTCGGAAGATTCATGTTTTTAAAAGCACTCATTTTTCATTCCGCCTTTCACACTATCACTTCTCCCAGAAGGTCATAATCAAGAACCTCTGTTATTTTTACGTTTACAAATTCACCCTCGGCAATTTTTCTTGCTTTTGACGAAAAATACACCTTACCGTCAATTTCAGGACTGTCATATACGCTTCTTCCAAAATACACGCCCGATGCCTTATCAAAGCCCTCACAAAGAACATTCAGCACCTTTCCAACCTGCTTTTGATTGAATTTTTCGTGTATATCATACTGATTTTGCATTAGAGTATCATATCTACGCTGCTTTGTTTTTTCCGAAACTATGCCCTCTTTTATATTTGCCGCAGGCGTTCCCTCCTCACAGGAGAACGCAAACACTCCAAGGCGTTCAAATTTTACTTCCTTAAGAAATTCAGCAATTTCTGCAAACTCCTTATTTCCCTCTCCGGGAAAACCTACAATTACCGTTGAGCGTATTGCAATGTCGGGGACTTTTTCTCGAAGCAGCTTGATTTTTTCTCTTATAAGCTCACCGTTTCCCCTACGGTTCATAAGCTTTAACACCTTATCAGAAATATGCTGTATGGGCAAGTCAATATACTTTACTATCTTTTCTTCTCTTGCAATAGTTTCTACAAGCCCCTGTGTTATTTCCTCCGGATAGCAGTAAAGTATTCTTATCCACTTTATTCCGTCTATTTTACAAAGCTCACGCAGAAGCTTATCAAGTGAATAATCACCGTAAAGGTCAAGACCGTATCTTGTTGTGTCCTGTGAAACAAGTATTATTTCCTTTGCTCCAAGCTCGACCATTTCCTTTGCCTCGGCAATTATATCCTCCATAGGACGACTTCTGAATTTTCCTCTAAGATATGGAATTACGCAATAGGTACATCTATTATCGCATCCCTCGGATATTTTAATATATACCGAATACTCCGGTGTTGTTACTACT
>JAGBCG010000125.1 GCA_017938055.1 Clostridia bacterium | reverse complement strand
CATCAATATATTTCGTTCTGTAAAGTAATTCTAACCAGTAACCGGTTTCGCTTGCCTCTTTTAAGGCTATTTCAAGCTTGGAAATAAAATCTTTCTTGCCTTGTGCATATTGTGCTTCATGGATGTTGGCACCAATGCTTGTGCCACTTCTGCCAATTTGATTAGAAATGATGGATTCGTGGTTTGATTTCAAATATTTTACAAGATTTATAATATCTACAGAAAAGTCTATAGAAAGTTCAGAAAGTTTATTCTCTTTCATAAAAACCGCCCCCTTTCTTGTGATTATATCATAAAAGTCAGCATATTTCAATGATGCATTACCGATGGCGATATGATGCATTTGCTTCGCAAATATGATGTTGCTACACTTCGTTTCGCAATGATGCGATGTTTGCCATAAATGTGGCGAAGCCACGCATCATCAGGTGAAGCCGACATCATTGGCAACACCAACAACATTTGCAGTAGGCAAACATCATTCAAAAACGCACCTTTGCCGTTAGACAAAAGTGCGTTTTTTCTGGTGCACCTTTAGGGACTCGAACCCCAGACCAACCGGTTATGAGCCGGTAGCTCTAACCAACTGAGCTAAAGGTGCATAATATTCAGTGTCGCTCACGCAACGTATAGTATTTTATCACAATAATACGTGTTTGTCAAGTACAAGAATCAAAAAACTTGAAATATTTTTCATTTTTATTTTCAAGGGACAGCACACTGCAGCACTGTCCCCTGTTTATAATTTTTATTTGAATACAATGTTCATATTTTTTATTCCGAATCCATAAAACACTGTATATTTCCCATCATACTCTGAGCTTACCGACTTTGATGAGCACTCTGCTTTTCCTTCAACCGTTACTTGTACATAGCTATTATCGTCAAAGCTTACTACTGCCATTCCGTCACCATACATCACTTTTGCAGGTGTATTAAAGCTTGCTATATGGCTTTTTGTGGCGTTGTTGTCGTCAAAAGCCGCCTTTTCCACAGTAACATTCTTATTAAGTGTAAAAGTCAGGGCATTTTTCTTTGTAAAATAAAACTCTGCATCGGATGTATAGTTATCAATACTATCACCTTTACTTACCTCCATCCTAACGCCCACGGTCTTTGCATACGTTTCATCAAACATAGGAAAATTCTCGTTTTTATTTGTGGGATACAAGGTAAACGAGCCGTCATCATTGAATTTGACGTGAATATTAAGATTTACGCTTGCCGCAGTCATCTTGGCGAACTGGTCCTCCTTTACAAAGGACATACCATTTCTCTTTACATAATCTGCAACATGCTTTACGTCATTTTCTGCAGCATCTGGATTCTCATAAGCAAAGTCACAGTGATAATAAATTGACATTGGAAGCGAATATTTTGCGGTAATATCCGTTATGCTGTCATCAAGATACAAAAGTGTCCCTGTATTAAAAGCAAGCATACTACTATCTTTGTTTATAAATCCGGGAAATCCGAGCACATTTTCTGTGCTTGACTGAGGAGCCGTACTGCTGGAGGCACTCTGCCAGCCACTGTCCCACAAAAGTCCCGCTTGTTTTACGCTTTCAAGAGTTTGCAGATTGCTATTTGACGAGGTGTACCAGGTGTGCTGATTAACACCCACTCTGTCAGTGTTTATTCCATATGCTGCAAAGGCATTTTTATGAAGCAAAAGCTCTGCCTGTTCATGCTTTTGTGTAGCATGTGCATTGGTATAAAAATGCACACCAAGATAAAAGTTATTTTTAAGAATATAGTTTATCTGCTGTGTAAGTTCTTGCTTAAACTGAAAATACGGGCTGTCTATTGGAACATTAAGGCCATATTCATACGAGCCGCAAACAAGCTCATCTGCTGAGTCGCCGTCAGCGTCAAAAAATCTCGGTGTTGCATTATTTCCAAACTTTACTCTGTAATTTCCTTTATAATTCGGCTCATTTGCCATTATATATCCGCCATTTGCAAAGCCTTGTGCATTTGCAACATATCGTCTGACATATCCATGATATGTGCCTGCAAGTATGTCCTGTTTTCCGTCATTATTGATATCATAAACGCAAGGCGACAGAAATGTTTCATCACTGCTATGTACCAAAAGCTTTTGTGAGGTAAGATATCCATTTTCTATTTCATAGCTGTAAATTTTCCCCTCACAGCTTCCAACAACAAGCTCATTTACTGAGTCGTTATCTATATCGCCAAGGGTCAGCATGGACTCGGTTGCACCAATATTTATAACGACAGATGGTTTCTCATACACTCCGTCACCGGCATTTTTAATGAAAAGTACATTACCCTGGGCATCCCCAGAAATTATATCACATCTGCCATCACCGTCAAAATCAAGCAGCACGGGTGCTGAATAGCTTCCTACGTCAATATCATTCCCGTTTGCATCCTTTATCATATAATAGTTTTCACACACCCAACGCCCGTCTAATGCCCTTGTTTCAAAAACATAAAGTCTGCCGTCACTGCTTCCGCAAATTATATCCATAAGTCCGTCGCCGTTTAT
>JAGBCG010000124.1 GCA_017938055.1 Clostridia bacterium | reverse complement strand
CTTCGTGACTGGGTATTCTCAAGACAGCGTTACTGGGGTGAGCCTATTCCCCTTGTAAACTGCTCTAAGTGCGGTTGGGTTGCTGTTCCCGAAGACCAGCTTCCTCTGACTCTTCCCGAAGTTTCCTCATACGAGCCGGGTGCTGACGGCGAAAGTCCTTTAGCTTCTCTTGACGAGTGGGTTAACACCACATGTCCCTGTTGCGGCGGAAAAGCCGAAAGAGAAACAGACACCATGCCTCAGTGGGCTGGTTCTTCATGGTATTTTCTCAGATACTGCGACCCGTATAATACAGATGCTCTTGCTTCAAAGGAAGCTCTCAACTACTGGATGCCTGTTGACTGGTACAACGGCGGTATGGAGCATACTACACTTCACCTGCTCTACTCACGTTTCTGGTCAAAATTCCTTTACGACGAGGGTATTCTCTCAAATCCCGAGCCATATGCAAAGCGTACAAGTCACGGCATGATTTTGGGCGAAAACGGTGAAAAGATGTCTAAGTCAAGAGGCAACGTAGTAAACCCTGACGACATTATTAATGAATATGGTGCTGACACCATGCGTCTTTATGAAATGTTCATAGGCGACTTTGAAAAGGCTGCTCCCTGGTCAAGTCAGGGTATTAAGGGCTGTAAGAGATTCCTTGACAGATACGCGGCTATGTGTGACCTTGCAAATGGAAATGGGGTTACCGAAAAGCTTGAAAGCTCTTTCCACAAGACAATCAAGAAGGTTACAGAGGATATTGACAACCTCAAAGCTAACACCGCCATTGCAGCTCTCATGGCTCTTATCAACGACATTTACGATGCGGGCACTCTCACACTTGACGAGCTTGACATCTTTACACGTCTTCTTTGCCCATTTGCTCCTCATATTGCCGAGGAGGTTTGGGAAAACGTACTTCATAAGGACGGTTTCTGCTCACTTGCAAGCTGGCCACAGTATGACGAAAGCAAGACTGTTGATTCTACTGTTGAAATTGCAGTTCAGATTTGCGGAAAACTCAAGGGTACTATTTGCCTTGCGTCTGACTGTGACAAGGATACTGCTCTTAGTGCTGTTAAAGCTGACGAAAGATTTGCTAAGCTTATTGAGGGTAAGACAATAGTTAAGGAAATTGTTGTTCCCGGAAGACTTATAAATATTGTTGTAAAATAACAACGTTTTTTCATCAATATTTACAATTAATTTAACGAAAGATTCACAAATTTATTTGCATAACTCTTGACATATGCAATTTGTTGTTGTATAATATTTTGTGTACAAAAAATTCTCTTTGCCAAAAGCGGAGGGAGGGGAAAATTATGGCAGAAATTAAAATCAAGGACAATGAATCTCTTGACAGTGCACTCAGAAGATTTAAAAGACAGTGTGCAAGAAGCGGTGTACTCACTGAACTTCGCAAGAGAGAGCATTACGAAAAACCCAGCGTAAAACGCAAGAAGAAGTCTGAAGCTGCTCGTAAGCGTAAGTTTAAGTAAGAGCTTTAAGGCTTGGTTTCTCATTGAAAAAAATGGAAAAGACGGTATTAATTTACCGTCTTTTTTTCATACATAAAAATAACGGATGCTTTTTTGCATCCGCATTTTTTACTATTGGCTTTTTACTGCATTACTCTTATTCTTACCCACTCTGCCGACAGCTTTTCAAGCTTTGTGAGAAGCTCGCAATTTTTAATTTGCTCAGTTATAAACACATTCCATCCGTTACGGTTTGAAACATTAACAGCTCCAAATACCGTCTTAATGGTGTTTTCTTCTGCTTTTGTTCTGATATAATTTGATGTTGCAAAACAAGTCATATCTCCAAGGAAATCCGCCTTTTCGTCCTTCCAGCCTATTGACTTTTTACAATCTCTTACAACATCAAGTACATCTGCCATTACCGCACTTGCCGTTGGCAGACTTCCTGCTCCTCTACCGCAGAAAAGCACGTCCCCTACTACATTACCAACAACAGAAATTCCGTTATACACATCGTTTACAGTTGAAAGTGCATTTTCTTTGGGAACAAGAAACGGTGCTGTTATTACATAAACCTTACCGTCATCTTCCTTTGAAGCTCTGCCAAGAAGCTTTATACTATATCCGTTTTCTCTTGCAAACACCAAATCATCATATGTTATTTTTGTAATTCCCTCACAGATAACGTCCTCTGTGGAAACAGTTTTTCCATAAGCAAGTGAAGAAAGAATACTTATCTTTCTACAGGTATCCATACCCTCAACATCGGCAGCAGGATTTCTTTCCGCATATCCTAGCTCCTGTGACTGTTTTAGAGCTGTTTCAAAGTCTTCCTTGTCTTTTTCCATCTTTGTGAGAATATAATTACATGTGCCGTTAAGAATACCCGTAACAGACTTTATCTGATTGGATGCAAGGCACTGCCACATTGGTCTGATAATCGGAATTCCTCCGCCAACGCTTGCTTCAAACAAATAGCTTACACCCTTTTCTCTTGCAATAGCCTGAAGCTCCGCACCATGCTTTGCCACAACCTCTTTATTTGAAGTAACCACGCTCTTGCCCGCAAGCAGTGCTTTTTTGGAAAAATCATAAGCAGGGTTTGTTCCGCCCATGGTTTCAACCACTATTGTTACAGCTTCATCCTCAAGAATAGGAGTGATTTCATGTACAACTCTATCAGCAAGAGGATGTCCCGGAAATTCACGAAGGTCAAGTATATATTTTACATTAAGCTCAAGTCCCTCAGTTCTTTCTGCAAATGCCTTAGCATTGAGGGTTATGGTTTCAGCAACACCTGAGCCTACTACACCAAAGCCCATAATCGCAATGTTGATCATTATTTATGCTCCTTTACGTTTATATCCATATTTTTTGACAATACTAAAAATGTGGAAATTACCCATAGTATTGCACATTATAACACAGGTTAATAAATAAATCAAGATTTATCTTTAATTTTTATAATAATTAACAAATTTTTACAGCAAAACACAAGTCAAATTGCCATTTTTTAGCAAGAAAGGACGATAACGTGCTAAACAACGAGAAAAAAGTGGATTTTATTATATCTGCAATATATTATTTTCTTATCGGTACTATCATATTTTTTGCAGCAAAATATTTATTGCGTCCTCTCTTACCCTTTATTTTGGCTTTTATAATTGTATCCTCCTCACAAAAAATTGTACAATTCATTTCTTCAAGGT
>JAGBCG010000123.1 GCA_017938055.1 Clostridia bacterium | reverse complement strand
GTGCCGTTCCCTCTGCATCCAGCACTGCTATTCTTGCAGAAGTATACGACAACGACTCGGCTCTTGCTGCAAGGCTTGTTGGTGTTACAACCTTATTCTGTCTTATAACTATGCCATTTATGCTTTGGCTTTCACAGATAGTTTTATAAGTCATTTCTGAATTTTACAACTAAAAATCAATAAAAATAGCTGAATTTCCATTCAAATCAGGGCAAACTCGCAAAACGGACACTCTGTATGGAAATTCAGCTTTATTTTTTAATCAATTTATTTGCAGTATCTTTAATTTAATTTATCTACACAGCGAAAACAAGTTCATGTATGACGCAAATTTTTCAAATAATAAACCATATAACACAACGGATATACCAAAACACAGTAGATAACCAAACTCATAATTCCGGAATCGTTATAGACTGAATTCATATAATGATATGTGGGCAATATACTTTTTATAAGCATATTTCCAGTTGAATTCAGAAACACCGGACAAAGTGTAACTGTTGCAAAAACAACAATTGGAATAACATACGAAAAGCATATTACTGAGGACACAACAAATCCAACAAGACAAACAAAACCAACGCTTGCTATGATAAACAAAAGCATCATAGCAGTTTCTCGCAAAAACGAAACGTTAATACCAGCAAAGTACATTGCAGCAACTGCAATTATTGCTGAAACAGCACCACCAGAAAAACATGCAGATATGTGAATCAGTATTGACAATATTTCTTTGAGTGATAATAATTACATCACCTCTCCAATAAGAGGACTTGTGTCAGTTGCTGTTATTGTAAGTATAATGGCTGCAATGATGCTTAGTATAGATGATGAAAAGAGGGGAAGATATACATATTTTCCTGTAAAAATGTCCTTACCAATATACTGGAAATGTACAAAATCTTCAGTATAGCTTTTTCGTTCTTCATCATACATTGCATAAAGTTTTTCTTTGTCGGCATCAACTCTGTCACTTACAAAATCATAGCAATAATTCTTTGACAGCAGACAAAGAAGCTTTCCATATAGCTTTTCTCTTGCAACAGACGTAAACACCGTATCCTGTCTGAGCAACACTTGGCACAAAGGCTCACTATGTCTACTGTCAACATATTCATCAAGCCTTAATCTAAGATTATCGCTAAAAATCCAAGCACTGTCAGCTTTTCCGGATATTACGTCATTTTCTGCTTCCTCAGGGTTATTTACGGCATAAAAATTAATAACAGAATCACCAGACAAAAACTCATTCTTAATTTGTAAATAAGCTTCATCATCTATTGAGTCACAGCTCAAGACCACCGTCACAAGCCCGTGTGTTTGATGTGATGCAAGCTCTACTGTAAGCACACAAAGCGGAATAAGGCAAAGAGTAAGCACAAAGGCAACATGCTTAAACAGCCGCTTTGTTAAAGCAACAAACCATTTTAATGATGTTACCATCTCACTCACCCGACCTTATTTTTACTTTTCTAACTGCAACTGCAGCAAAAAACAAAGCAGCACACCACAAAACGCACATTAAAAGTTGTATACTATTATCTTTTCCTACAACAGCATTTTGAATATAAACAAATGAATTACCCAAAGGTAATTTATTGACAGCCGTCACGAGAGCTTTTGGAAAAAACGAAGACGGATAAAAGCAACCTGAAACATAGCACAATCCTATACTTACAACAAACTGTAACAAAATACCAGAAACATAATTTTTACAAATGCTGTAAACAAAAAGCTGCATAAGACAGAGTGAAACTATTGCCGGAGTAATCTTTATCAAAAGCATCAGATAATCGGTAATTTTAAAACTGCGAAGTTCTTCTACAAAAGTGACGTTTTCAGAAACAATAATTTCAGTTCCTATTAAACAAAGCGTACAAAGTGACAACACTGCCAAAATATACGGCACACATTCACAAATAAACTGTTTTACACAATTACATCCCTGTAAATTTAAAAGTCTTTGCAAGGACATATTTTTCTGAATGAGATATGGTGCGAAAACTATACCAAACAAAAGCACGATTATTACAACAACAGATGAAAAATAATATCCCTCTACCGAAATTCCCTTTTCACTGACATTTACAATTTCTACAGTGGATTCACGAGTCAAAACCTTATCTAACAAAAAATTATTGATTTTAGACCATATCTTTTTTTCACTAAAATCCGGTACACTATCAAGATACGCGTCCGCCGTAAAGGCTGATGTCTGAATATCTACAACCATTACAGAAACAGTTTCAAGTATCTCGTTAACTACGCCTGATGCCAAGTCTACTGTTGACTTTTTAGTTATGTATTTCAAAGGCAGATTCCCACCACTTGTGACCGACTTTAAAAACTGCTCGCTGAAGATTACACAACCAACAACATCACCATTTTCCACCATTTTTTCAGCTTCATTTTCGCTATTAATCAAAACAACCTTGATATAGTTTTTTGCTTCATCTGCGTTCTCCAAAAATTCAACACCGAACTTTAAAAGCTTATTTTCAGTGTCCCCAACAATGCCCACATTTATCTTTTCAGACGGGTCTGCTTCGGATGTGTCATGAGAAGCACTAAAGAAAGCAGGAATACAAAGAACGCAAATGATTGCAACAAACAAAAGCGTATAAACAAACGGTTTTATCAGCAGTTTTAATCTTTCATAAAAATATCTGACACTAATCATCTTTCAGGCATCCTATCAGCTTATCAATATTACCGTCAAAATCATACAATTTGGTAGAGCCGTTTTTGAGAATATATATTTTATCACACATACCAAGTTCTGTATAGTCATGAGTTGACACAAAAACAACTCCACCCGAACTTTTAAAATATTCAATATAATCAGCAACAGCTTTTTTACAAAGAATATCCAATGCTGCCGTCGGCTCGTCCATTATCAGAATACGTGGATTATTTGCAACAGCACAACAAATGGCAAGTCTTTTTTTCATGCCACCCGACATTTTTTTTACAGGAGTTTTTAAAAACTCATCAACACCAAGCTTTTTAATAACTCCGTTTTCCAATTCTCTTTTTAATTGACCAAAACTATACCATAATTTCAGATTATCAATACATGACAATTCTTCAATCAATGGCGGGCTTTGCGGAACATACCCTATTATATTCTTTTTATCTTTTGTGCCGCATTTTAGTAAATCCCTACCATCACAAAAGAAACTGCCGGCATCACATAAAGAAACGCCGGCAAGAATATTGAACAATGTGGATTTTCCGCTGCCGTTAATGCCGAGAACTCCAACACATGTGCCCTCGAATGCATCTATATCAACTCCGTTAAGAATATTCATTTTTGAAAATTTCTTAACTATTCCACGAATTTCAATCTTCATTACTGTAATGTACCCTGCATGGAGGCAATAAGAGAGCTGCTTACTCCAGCCTTTTCAAGATTTGAAAGAAGAGTTGACAATGTCATATTTTCAACCCACTGTTCACCTGCTGCATCATCTGTAGCAAGTGCATAATTTGAGGGTATTGAAACAGGACATCCTCTATCAGAAAATGCAAACATAAGATTAACTGTTCCCAAAAGATTATCCTCATAATATACACGAGCATCAATATCACTGTTATATACGGTATTTGAAAAATCTATTTCAAGCTTGAAGCCCTGAAGTTCTGCTGGTGTCTGGTAACCCAAAATGCTATCATCAAACACCATAGTGCCGTCAAAAATACCATATTTAAACATATCAACATCAACATTTTTCAAACCAAAGTTCACGGCAATACCATCAGCTGAAACAAGCTCAAAATCGCCTGTAAACTTACCATTTGATATCTTTCCGTCAACAATTATACTACATGCATCAGGAATTTCTATTTCAAATGCGTAATAGTCACCATCTGTAACAGAATAAACACCCAGTACTTCATACATTGAACCATAATCAGCAACACTCAGTTCGCAGCCTGCAAATTCATTACCATCATAATAAGCAACTACTTCAAACAGGTCTTCTTCTGCAGAATATGCTTTGCTTTCTTCTATATCAGCAAGTACTTCATCAATAGCGGGAATTAATGCTTCTTCAAATACATTTCCATTCAAAAGCTGTGCAACTTCATCCGCATCCTCAGGTGAAACAATTTCAAGAATATCAACTATTTCAGGTAAGCAAGCAGAAACGAGCTGCTTAATATTATTATCAGTCTTCAATTTTTCAAGCAGCACTGTTACAACATTATATGCATCTTCTGTCGAAATCAAATATGACTCACCTTTCATCTTCTTTGACAGG
>JAGBCG010000122.1 GCA_017938055.1 Clostridia bacterium | reverse complement strand
GCATCGCCTGTATTACAAGACCTTCAGCCTTGCCAAGTTCTTTGAGTGAATCACTCATCTCCAGAAACTTTTTATCTTTGTCATCCATTTCCACAAGCATAATCATGGCAAAATACTCACCAACCACACTTTGTGAAATATCAATTATATTAGCACCGTATTCATATAGTTTTGTACTTACTTTTGAAATAATTCCTTTTGCATCTTTTGCTGTAACTGTGATAACTGCTTTCATTTTGTATAAATTCCTTTCATGATGTTTTAAATGTGCTAAGTGATTAAATATTGATAATATTATAATCCATATACGAGTAATTTTCAATGGTGTTTCGTTATTTTTTTAATATATTTTACATATTCAAAAAAATGTCGTAATTTGAGAAAAAATAAGTTGATTTTTTGTTGACATTTTTTATAATAGGCATTATAATATAGTGAAAATAAAGGAGTGAATGAATATGAAGAACAATAATTCAAATGAAAGCTTTTCTCCGGGACATTGCGAGTATTTGGTGTCGGTTGGGGCTGATAAAAAAATCATACTGCTTAGAATAGCGGCTTTGATTATCGGTGCTGTACTTATGTTCTCTTTGATGGGACTGCTCAGTAAAATACCTCAGGTTATGTTTTTATGGGCTGTGCTTATTGTTGCACTTGAGGTTATATTTTTCAGAAAAACCAGCCGTGAAATAGAATATACTGTTGCAACAGGCACAATGATTATTGATACAGTTTATGGCAAAAGCATACGTAAAAAACTTGTTGAAGTAAAATTGTGTGAGGTTGAAAGTGTTATGTTGGCTTCAGACGGTGCTACAGCTACTTTGCCTGATGCTAAGGTTATAAATGCATGTAACATAAATGACAGCTATAAGTACCTGATGATTGTTCCAAAAAGCGAAGATCATCAAACACTTGCAATTTATTTCAGCGGATGTAAAAAGCTTATAGATTGCATTAAGTATTATAACCGCAACTGCATCAAGGAAAGGAAAGACTGATTTGATAATAGATTTTCATACCCACGCCTTTCCTGATAAGCTTGCTGATAAAGCGGTTGCCCATTTGTATGAGCTTGGCGGCATGCCGCCCAAAAGCGATGGTAAAATATCGGGTCTTATTAGATGTATGGATGAGGACGGTGTTGATGCTTCGGTTGTTCTTTCCATTGCTACAAAACCGCAACAGGAAACAAATGTAAATAACTTTGCAATTTCATTGCTTGAGAATCCACGCATTATTCCTTTTGGCTCAGTTTTTCCGGGAAGCGACACGGCTCTTACAGAAATTGAACGTCTGCATAAGTCAGGGGTAAAGGGTATTAAAATGCATCCCGAATATCAGGATTTTTACATTGACGAGGATAGGGTAGCACCGATATATAAAAAGTGTGGTGAGCTTGGAATGATTGTGCTGCTTCACTGTGGTGGAGATGTTGCATATGAGCCGCCATACCATGGCACTCCTGAACTTATAGAAAAGATTGTAAACAAGTTTTGCGATACAACCTTTGTTGCAGCTCATATGGGAGGCTTTGATTTGTGGGAGGAGTTTGCAAATACCGTAAAACCCCATAAAAATTTATATATTGATACTTCAATGACAAATACAGCAAAACATTTAGATAACGAAATCGGTCACAGAATTTTTGAAACACACGGCTATGATAAATTTCTTTTTGGAAGTGACAGCCCGTGGGAACGTCACTATAAGTCAATGGAAAAGCTATATTCATATGGGTTTTCTGATGAAGTCAATAAAAAAATTCTCGGAGAGAATGCAGTAAAGCTTCTGGGTATATAGCAGTAAAAAGGTGCATATCCGTTTTTTCGGACGTGCACCTGTTTTTTATTATTTGTTAAACGGAGTTGTGACGTAGAAGTTTCCATTTTTTTCTTCAAATTTGTATCCAAAAACCCTACAGACAACGTCAATAGGTATCATTGGAAGACCGTTGTCGAAATATGGAACACAGTCGAGAGTAACAGTTTCACCATTAATTTTTGCTTTTCGTGTGCCGAGAAAAAACTCTATTGATGAGTGGTTGGCAAACAGCTGCAGATGCTTTTTGTGATAATTCCACTTGAAAAGACAATTAAGTCTGTAAAATATCATTCTTTCGGGAAAAGCAGAAACAATGCAGTGACCGTTGTCAAAAATTATATCGTTGTCGAGTATCATTTGCTCATCATTAATATAAAGATGACAATTTGAACCGTTCTTCGAGCCTTGCTTCTTTTCAAGACATCTTATCGTTTTTCTGTCCTGAGGATACAGAGTTGACAGACGCTTTAGTTGATTTGAGCAGGGTTTTATATTAGTTTCGGACTGAGAAGCACATCCGCCTGTAAAAACTTCTCTTACAGCTTCAAGATATCCAAATTCATTAAGACCCGACGGACAAATATAATTGCCTGCTCCAAATTCATTCCAGCTTGAGAGCATAATGAATTTTTTTGCCCATTCAGGTTTGTCTTTAAATTTTGGAAGTAAATTGTCTTTAATATGGTAAAGCAATGCTTTAAAATCATCAACACTTATAGAGGCGGAACGTATTTTGTCCCAGGAAATGCTGTTAGAGCCTGTAGAAGCTGTGGGGATAAAATGAATAAGCGTAGAAAGCTTCTGCATATTTTCATTACATTGTATTTGATAATCGAGGTCAAAACCCATTTTTCCCCAATCGTAGCTGTAGCAGGCATCAATACCTGTAGTTGCTATTTTGCTGTCGGGTGTATGATTTGTGAAAATAATAAGGTCATCATAACCAAGCTTTTTGACCTGACTTTTGAGATAAACTATCTCCTCGTTAAGTTTTTCAACGCCGCCAAAGCATTGCAAAAGATTGTCCATGCCGTTAAAGCACATAATAGCCTTGTTGTAAATTTTTGCAAATCTTCTGTCTGAGAAGAAGTTTTCAATCCAGAACGGTATAACGTATCTTCTGAACGCTTTACTCGAGAGTGATTGACAACCAGAAGCATCAAATATAATGCTAAACTGCTGAATGTCTGAATATTTTGAATTCATATAGCCGTCAATAAGGGCGTCGGAAAGTATAGTTTTCTTTATAGGTTTGTTGGTGTAGTTGTCAAGATACCAGCAGTAATACTGGGTATTTATGCCGTTTTCCGCCATGAATTTAATTTCCCAGTCAGCAACCTCAGGTAAGCCCTCGTCATAGTATCCGAGAATTGGCTTTATTTCAGGAAAAGGAGTAATGCAGTCCCAGCCTATGTGATGTCCTGTTTTCCAAAGTGAGTGCATGTTAATACCTATAGTATAGTCGCCGTAGCCAATGGGAACAACAGGTTTTGGACAATAATCGTCATACTCAAAAATATATTCAAGCTTTACATCGTCAATTCTAAGCTCTGCACCGTCAAAAGCAGAAAACTCCAGACAGTCGATTGACATTGGAGTAAATGTAAATTCATAAGGCTCTTTGCTGTTGACATATGCAACACCAAAACCTTTTTTTGTATCAAGCACAAAACGAAGTCTGTACCACATTTCATCAAGAAAGTGACGTTTTTTCTCGCTGTTTATATAAAACTCGTTGTTTTCACATGTGATGTTGAAGAGAATCGTTTTTCCGTGTTTTACGTTAAGTGTGGTTTTTGCACCATTTGAGTAATTAAAATAATATGTGCTGAACTGAAGATTGCCTTTTTTGGGAGAAAACTGCTTTTTTGCAGTAGATTTTCCGCCTTTTTTTGATATGATGACAAGCTCGTCATCACCATTTATAAAACAGTTGCCCTTCTTTTTCCATGTAAACGGGAACGAGTCCTCAGGAAAATGAATAAAGCTGTCGCAAACAGCATAGTTTGCATGTAAGTCAATTTTTTCTTTAACCTCAACATCAAGCTTGTAGCCTTCAAGAGTACCAAATTTAAGGTACTTAAAGCTTTTTTCAAGCAACGGAAGCGTTGCTCGCCACATCTGGTTAATGTAGTAAGTAACTGTTTTTTCGTCAAAATCAAGAACAATGTTAAAGTAAAAATTGCCAATAGTGCTCTCAGGCTTATAAATTGATACATATTCGTTATCGGAACCAAGAGCTAAAAATTCTCCATTCTGAGTGATAATACGCATTGCATCGTTCTCATCCACATCATAAAAGGACATTTCAAAACCATCAAAGCCACTTGAAAAAACTATGGTGGCTTCAAGCGTGAAAACGCCTTCCTTTGCTGTCTGAAGCTCACGTGTAATGGAGGTAGGGAATTCGCCTGAAATATTGGAAATAGGGTAGGGACCGCGATCAGTTTTCATTTTTGCAGCACCACGGTTGTCATAGTTCCATGCAGAGCCTACACCATCATGCCAGGACATGTTGTGAAAGAGCTGGCTTATTAAATAATGTGCAGGTCTTTTCATGGTAATTTCCTCCTTTTGTACTAAATTGTGTTAATGCGTTTTTTCAATAAGTTGAAAGATACAGCTTAGTCTTCAAATTGTATGTTTCCCTCATCGTCCATTGATTTTATAACTGCAAGAGAATGTAGATTTATACCCATTTCTTTAAGAGTTTTTCCACCATCCTGAAAACCCTTTTCAATGGCAATACCAACTCCTGCAACATTTGCCCCTGCTTTTTTTACTATATCGATAAGTCCCAGCGATGCTTTGCCGTTTGCAAGAAAGTCATCAATTATGAGTACATTTTCATTTTCAAGAATAAATTTTTTTGAAACTGTGATATCATAGGATTTACCATATGTAAAGGATTCTACAGTGCTTGTGTAAACTTCACCGTCAATGTTCTTGGATTTTGCTTTTTTTGCAAAAACAACAGGCACGTCAAAATACTGTGCTGCAACACACGCAATTCCAATGCCTGAAGCTTCGATAGTGAGAATACGGTCAACCTTTACATCGTCAAAAAGCTTTTTGAATTCCTTTCCCATCTCGTTGTAAAGCTTAACGTCAATTTGATGGTTGAGAAAGTTGTCAACTTTAAGTACACCACCCTTGGCAACTCTACCGTCCTTTAAAATTCGTTCCTTTAATATGTCCATAACTACACCTCTGATGCGTTTTTTTCAATTATACTAAATTATGTGTGTAAATTCAATAGATTTTAAAAAGTTTTGCAGAAATTTCTACAAAAAAACATCCGAATTTTAATCGGATGTCTGCTTGAGTGGTATGTTAAGAATATTTACCGCCTCTAAAAAGGCATTTGCACTGAGAGAACAGGGGAGTGAATGAAGTTTACAAATTTGTTCACGTTTCTGCTTGCTGTCGTCTTTGCCTGAAAGCCCCAGTTCATATAAATCGGTTTTTGTATACTGCTTTTGTTCATGAATTACTCTTGTATCGGTATCAATGCCTGCCTTTGTAAAAATATCCCGCAAAGTATCGTCGTCAATGCCCTCAACGCCAAGAAAGCCTTGCTTTGATTGTTTGTCCTTTCTCTTTTCCTTTCCGGAAATGTTGGGAATATACAGATTGGTAATGTTTTCGCAGTCGCCTATTATGCCTTTAAGCTTGTTACGAATAACAAATCCTGCACCGTCACTGTCAGTAAGAATAATTATGCCGCGTTCCCTTGAAATTTTACGAAGCATGCTGCATTTTTCCTCGTTATTAAAAACAGAGAATCCGTCAGTAGTAATAATTGTTGCGTCAATGAGAGAGGATAGCTTTATTTTATCGTATTTTCCCTCAACAAGTATAACCTTATCGGTTT
>JAGBCG010000121.1 GCA_017938055.1 Clostridia bacterium | reverse complement strand
TAAGAAAAATTCCCGACTGTGCAAAAAGCTCTGCTATTCTCTTACCCGAATCCTTTTGCCTTGACCACAAATCGCAAGGGGCTATAAACATACAAACGCCCTTTTTTTTCTCGTCTATCAGCTTTGCCGCTTCGCTGACAATCAGATTATCCTTGTGTATTTCATCATACACAACCGCTTTTCCATCGCTGTCAACCGCCACAAAAACTGCCGCAAGCATATCAAGACCGTAGTCTATTGCACAGTACCTTTTTACATCCTCCGAAAGCTCATATTTTTCTACAGTATGCACATCCTCATCAAATTCATTAAAAAACTGACCCTCAAACTGTTGCCAGTCGCCGTTAAGCCATGCGTTTTTCAAGGAATTTGGAAGGCTTTTAAGCTGGTCAAGATAATCGGGATTGTTTTCAAGCAGAATTTTGTTGTCATATACAAGTGCCTGTATAAAACGGTAGTCCTTTTCATGCTCACCCTCACGATAATTTCTGTCAATGAACAGCCTCTTTACCCAGCCATGACCTACTCCTCCGGGATTGCAGGTAAGATACATTCGCTTTGGAAAGTCATTTGCACCTCTTAAGCACCCCTTCAATGTGTGGAACTGATATTCAGTAAGCTGAGTTGCCTCGTCTATTGCAATAATATCAAATTCCTGTCCCTGATACTGTAAAACATCGCTTTCGCTGTCAAGATATCCAAGCCTTATTCTGCTTCCACAGGGAAATTCAAAGGTTTTTCTTGAATCTGTATATTTACACAAATCACTAAGCTCAGACACCATTACACGAAGATGATTGTCACGAAGCTCAGCATATGTACGCCTTATAAGTAGTATTGATATTCCGCTGTATTCAAGTGCAAGCAGCACAAGCTTTCGTCTTAATGCCCAGCTTTTTCCCCCTCCTCTTGCTCCGCCGTAGGCTATGTATTTTTCGGATGCGAGAAAAAATTCACGCTGTTTTTCCTGTGGCAGACCGCAAAGAACTATTGTTTGCTCCACTTATTTTGCCAGCTCCCTTGCTTCGTCGCTGAGGCTTACCTGTATTATCTGCGTTTTTGTGCTGTCGGTCATTTCTGCTTTATCTCCCCAGCCGAAATAGTATTTCAGACTTGCTTGTGAAGCGTTTATTGACAGCTCTCCCGACAGTGACTTTTCTTCTATAAAAGCCTCTATTCTCGCCCTTGCACTTCTAAGTAAATCCGAATACTTTTTCACCTGTGACAGCTGCTCAAATTCATGCTTTGTAAGGCCAATATGATATAAGAGTCCTGACATTGTGTAGGGTCTTACTATCTTTTTGTTGTCAGTTGTATTCAAACTGTCGCAAAGTGTAAAATACTCCTCCACTCTTTCCTCAAGACCACAAAGCCTTGTTGTCTTATTCATTTGCTCCTCCTAAAACTCTACCTCTATTGCAAACTCGCCCATATTTTCGTCAAAATAGTCCATCCAGCAGTCCTTATGGATAATGTCACCCGTTTCGTGCACTCGCAGAGCTGAATCTCCGTTTATTAACTGATATCCGCACTGTGCACACGCCGTGATATGACATCCTCCTGCTGTGAAATCATCTATATTTTTCTGTCTTCTGTCAGTCATTTTTCCTCCCGTGTTGTCTTTTTTTGCAGAAATTATGTTCTGAACTTATGTTCGTTTTTAAGCTTAAAAAAATTTCGGCAATGCCGAATTGCATGAGATGTGACACGTGTTTCTCTCACTGTGCCTATATTTTACCACAAAATTGCCAAAAAGTCAAGAGAAAAATCGAACAGGCGTTCTATTTCGTGCTTTTGTACAAAGAAACACTTTTGATTTTATGATAAATACATATATTTTTCACATTAAATGTTTTCACACAAAAGTATAAAAAAACGAAGGCTGTCAAATCCTGTCGACAGCCTGTGTTCAAATTTTTGATATTAAATTTTAAAATTTGTGATGCTTGTGAATAAACTTGCCTAAATGTAGAAATAACACTGCAAATTTTGATGTCAGAAAGCTAAATCTGTACAGCAACTTTCTTATTTAAAGCAAAGGAATACAAAACTGCACTCCTGACATTCGCCCCCGTCATTTCGCTAACTGCCCTGCAATAATATGTAAGCTGAGATTTGTGCCTTTGAATAAGCTCCTTCTCTGCATCTTTTCCAAAAACCCTGTCTGTCTTAAAGTCCACCACTGTATAAGTTCCATCGTCATTCTCAAAGAACAAGTCAATAACACCCTGAACAAGAATATCCTTGTCATAGCTTTCACCATAACACGCATCAAAGGCTGAAACTTCAAGATTAAAGCGTTGTTCCCTGTAAACCTTTTTACTTCTTTTTACTTCAAGGTACAAGTCGCTGTTAAAGAAAGCAAAAAGCCTGTCAAAATCCAGAAGCTTAAGCTGCTCGTGCGTTATGAAGCCCATTTGTGCAAGACGATACGCCTCGTTTTCACAGCCTGACATATTTTCACAGTCCTCATAATTTGCAAACTGCATAAACATGTGCATTGCAGTTCCCTTTTCGGCTGCATTTGCCTGATTTTTACCACTCAGAAAATCAGGAATTTTCTTTTGCACACTGTTTTCAAGGCTAACAACCTTTCTCTCGTTTGGTATATAGTCTTGCTGTTCTTCATTGTTTTCCAAATCGGACATCTGCTCATCAATAAGCCCTGTTTTTAGCATTGAAACAGTAAGCTTAGCAGGGGCATCTATGTCATTTTCATACTTAAAATCACAAAGTGCCTGTATTTTCTTTAAATAATCATCATCAATACCGCAACTGTCTTTTTCACTTTCTGCGTCACTTTCGTTGTGCTCCGAATCTGTCAAAAGAGCGTATGCCCTCTCGCACGTTACAAAGCTTGCTTCAAAGCAATTTGAAAGCTCATTTTTCATATCAAATGGATTTTCAAGTCCCGCTGCAAGATAAAGGGGAATTGACGAAGTATCATTTATTATGCATGAGGTAATAAGTGACAAAAAGCTCGATGCTGATGAAAAATCACCTAAAAATGAGGCTGTTTGTGCTTCTTCAATAAGCTTTTCGGTTTTTTTCGGGCTGACACCCGTCATGATAAGCATATCTCTTGCACGTGTTAAGGCAACATACAATATACGTATTTCCTCATTAAAAGTCTGAACATCAATATCACAAGAAACAAGCTTTTTGTAAGGAGTTGTAATGCGAACGGTATTACTTTCAGACAATGTTGAAAGAGCACCCGGCGAGTCGCATAGCATACAGGCAAACCCTTGCTTTTCACTGAAAACAAGATACTGCTTTTCATCTGTCTTGTTAAATCGCCTTGCAAGGTCACTGACAAAGCACACAGGAAACTCAAGTCCTTTTGAAGCATGCACAGTCATGAGCCTTACACATTCGTCCCCTACAATTCTCTCTGCCTTTATGTCGTCCTTTTTCATGGATGCGTTTATATAATCCACAAATGAGCCAACACTTCTAAAAGAAGTCTTATTAAAATCAAGGCTCATTTCATAAAGCTTTAACAGATTCCGTCTTGCACTTGTGGCATCTGACGTAAAATCAGGGTGTGCACAGTGATTTAACAGCCCCATTTGAGTGAAAATTCTCCACACAAGCTGTGAGGCACTCTTTCCACGGGCATAGTCACGAAGCTCTCTGAGATTTGAAATGAATTCACTGCACTTTTTGCTTAAAGCTTCATCGCACTTTCCGTCCTCATTAAGAGCATATTTCTTCACACTGTTATACAGCTTCATTTTTTTAAATGTGTTTTTTATTATGCAAAGCTCATCATCTGTAAATCTTGCCGCAAATGAACGCATATAGCCTGCAAGCGGAATGTCACGCATTGGATTATCTATACTCTGTAAAATACACAGGCATAAAAGAATCTCTTTTTTTCCATAAAAGCTCTCACCAACGTCACTGAAAACAGGTATTCCCTTAATGCTGAAAATGCTCTCGTATGTTTTAAGTGCACTCTTTGACCTTGCAAGAACTGCTATATCCTTGTAGGAATACATTTTTCCATCAGAGTCACAGTATTTTGGATTTTGAACAATTTCCTTTATTTTATCGCAGATTATTGCCGCCTCAAGCATGTCCGCTGTGACAGACTTGCCTGTTATCTCCTTGTCATATTCCGAAATGACAAGCTGTGTCTTTAATTTTACGGGAATTTCCTCCTGGCGTGCAAATATAAGCTCATCGCCGTCAAGATAATATTCACCCATAAGCTTTTTGAAAAGATAGTTTGAGAAATCAACTACACTTTCACTGCACCTGAAATTGTGGTTCATGAAAATACGCTTGTTGTTTCCCTCACCCTCTATATCACAAAAGCTCTCACGATATTTAAGAAAAATATCAGGACTTGCACCTCTGAAGCGGTAAATGCTTTGTTTTATATCTCCCACCATGAATCTTGTGTACTCGCTACCGTTTTGGTCAACCCTTGAAAGTGCCTTGAAAATCAGGTCCTGAAGCGGATTTACATCCTGATATTCGTCTATGTATATTTCCTTAAACTTTTCTCTCATGCTTTTGGCAAGGTCAGTGACAACAAAAGGCTCTGTACTTTGCACCAGCAGCTTTAAGGTATATCTTTCAGCATCTGAAAACTCAATTATTCCGCTTCTTTGCTTTTTTTCGGAAAGCTTGTGCTCAAACCTGTTTACAAGCATGAAAAGACAAGACAGTACGTTTGCCGTATCCTTTGCCGCAAGCTTTAAAAGTTCATGTGTACTTGTATAATAATCGTTATAGAGTTGTTTTACACTGTTGCAAATGCAGTTTTTTGCATTTTTCACTTTATCCTTAAGCTGAGGATTTTCGACATTTTTTACGGCAGCAAGGCTTTTTGGCTTGTATTCATCAAGCAATGCCTTTGTGGCAGAATATCCCTCATCGAGCGTATTTAGTACAAGACGAGCTTCGTCTTGCTCCGTTTCAAGAACAGGCACATACTTGTCCACAAGTGCCTTGTCACATTTGCATGATTTTATAAGTGCATCAAGTAATGAAACATTTTTGCTTAACAGTTGTTTTGTTTCATCATAAAGGCGTCTTCCAAAAAATGTGTTGAAAAATTCCTCTTCTTTTGTTATCTCATCATAACACTTCAAAACTTTCTGCCTGTATGAGTCAACATCGGGAATGTTGGTAAAAAGCCTGTGAAGATTAAGCAGAGTATCAACAAAGCCTCCGTCGTTTTTTGCAGAAGAAAAGGTTTCATAAGCCATGAGAAAAGTGATGTCATCTCCCATTTGCTCAAACGCTTCATCAACAACCTCGTTCATGAGCTTTTGACGTATAACATTCATCTCCGCTTCATCGCCTATACGCAAGGAGGAGGAAAGGCCAAGCTTTTGGAAATTGTTTCGCACAATTTCATAGCAAAAGGAGTTGATTGTGCTTATTTTTGCAAGAGGCAAAAGTGCAATATTCTGTGCTATTTTTTTGTTCCAGGGACATTCTGCTGCCCTTTCCGTCAGTTTTTTTCTCATTCTGTCGGAAAGTTCCTTAGCTGCAGTATTTGTAAAGGTAACAATCAAAAAATCGCTTATGTTGCAGTTATCGTTCTCGTCACATATACGTGTAAGTATTCTCTCGGTAAGCACTGCTGTTTTTCCGCTTCCTGCTCCCGCACTTATTATTAAAGACGAATCACGTACATTAATAGCACTACTCTGGGCTTGTGTAAGCTTCATTGACCATTCCTCCTTGCTTGTTTTTACCTATGTAACTTCTCTATTATGAAAAACGGCTAACCTGAAGATAGCCGTAATCAATAACATAATGCCTTTAGTTTATATCAAAGCTTTACCTCGTCATCCTCATTTTTCTGCCGTATTACAAGCTTTATCGGCGTTCCCTCAAATCCAAACACCTCACGCAGCTTATTTTCAATATAACGCTGATATGAAAAATGGAAAAGCTCTGCGTCATTTACAAACAGCACAAAAGTAGGAGCTTTTATGCCTGTCTGTGTCATATAGTAAATCTTAAGTCTTCTGCCCTTATCCGTAGGCGGCTGAACTCGTGTTGTCGCTTCATTAAGCACATCGTTGAGCATACCTGTTGAAATACGCATTGAGCTTTGGTCATTAACGTAATTAATAAGCTCATAAATACGCTCTACACGCTGACCTGTTTTTGCCGAAATAAAAAGTATTGGAGCATATGTCATATATGACAGTGCAGCATACACTTCTTTGCGGTAGTTGTCCATGGTATGTGTATCTTTTTCCACCAAATCCCACTTATTTATGATGATTATACATGCCTTACCGCTTTCATGAGCAATACCTGCAACTCTTTCGTCCTGTGCCGTAACGCCCTCCGTAGCATCAACCACAATAAGACACACATCTGCTCTGTCAACTGCCATTTCAGCTCTCAGTATTGAATATTTCTCGATACTGTCATTAATTTTACCAGTCTTTCTTATACCCGCCGTATCTATAAACACATACTTTCCGTGTTCATTTTCAAGCTCCGAGTCTATAGCATCTCGGGTTGTACCTGCAATATCAGACACTATCATTCGTTCTTTTCCCAAAATCTGATTTACAAGCGAGCTTTTTCCCGCATTTGGTCTGCCTATAACCGCAACCTTGATTTTGTCATCATCCTCAGCTTCATCATCATCCTCACCAAGAAGTGAGCACAGATGCTCAAGAATGTCACCCGTACCGCTTCCATGCACAGAGGAAACAGCATACGGGTCACCAAGTCCCAGTTCATAAAACTCATAAAACTCAGGAGGCACCGCACCCACCGAGTCCACCTTGTTTACACATAATACCACAGGCTTTGTGCATTTTCTGAGCATAGTTGCAATTTCTCTGTCATCAGCAGTTACTCCTGCATGTATATCCGTCATAAATATTATCGCATCAGCAGAGTCGATTGCTATTTGTGCCTGATTCTTTATGTGCGACATAATCAAATCATTTGTGTCAGGCTCTATGCCGCCTGTATCAATGAGCATAAAGCTTCTTCCGCACCATTCCACCTCATAATACAGCCTGTCCCTTGTAACACCGGGTGTGTCCTCTACAATGGCAAGGCGTTTGCCTATCAATTTGTTGAAGAATGTACTTTTGCCCACATTCGGACGTCCGACTATGGCAACAATAGGTTTTGACATTTGTTTTCCCTCTCTTTCGTATTATTATATCCTGCGTCTGTTTGTCAGATTAAACCTAACGCCGCATCTACAAACTCATAGCCGTCGCAGGAAACGGGAATTATATTAACAGACAGCTTTTGTGAAAGCTCGTCTATACTCATGTTGTCCAGAAACAAATCACCCTCATGCCTTAGCATTACTGAGGGAATAAGAAGTGTATCCGGCAAAGTTTTGTCTTTCAATTCATTATACACGTCAATTCCCGTCAGAAGTCCTGCCACAGTAACACTGTGACCAAAGAACTCATTTTCCACAAGGTGAACGTCAAACTTCAGCCCCTCAAAAGCTTCTTCAAGCTTTTTTGCCATACGGCTGATAAAACCGTATGCAGCTTTTCCCGTAACACTGAGAATATGCCTGTTTTGCTGCAGCTTGTATCCGTCCTCGACAAGCTCGTCTATACGCATAAGTATCTCATTATGCTGACTTGTTATTAGTCCCACACCGTTATCAAGCTGTGGATAACCGTCATAGTATTCCTCGTCAGGCAGGTCAATTTTGGCTTTAATATACCATTCATCCGCACACTGCACAATTCTGTGACCTGTTTTTTGTTCATACTCGCTTCTTTTTCTGTCCACAAGCTTTATTACATCCAAAGCCTCGTCCTTTGAAAAATCCTCAAGCTGAAACAGACCCTCTCTGTACTTTGTAAGTCCCGCCGGGACAACCGCCACACTTTCCACTGCAGGAAAAAGACGTGACAAATCGTCAAGCGTTCTCTCCAGCTCCTTGCCGTCATTAACACCTTTACAAAGAACTATCTGGCAGTTCATAGAAATTCCGCCGTCACGCAGCATTTCCATATATTCAAGACACTCGCCTGCAAAGCGGTTATTAAGCATTTTACAACGCAAATCGGGGTTTGTTGTATGAACGGAAATGTTTATGGGAGAAATTCTCATCTTGATAAGACGTTCAATCTCCTGTTTTTTCATGTTCGTAAGAGTAACATAATTTCCATAAAAGAACGACATACGCGAATCATCATCTTTAAAATAGCACATTTCACGCATGCCTTTTGGATTCTGGTCAATAAAGCAAAAAATGCACTTGTTTTTACAGCTATGCTTCTGGTCCATGAGATATGTTTCAAACTCAAGTCCCAAATCGTCATATTGAGGCTTTTTTACGGTAAGCTCAAGCATCTCATCACCACGCTTAACCTTTATGTCAAGCTTTTTTTCGGTGATATAGAATCTGTAATCCAAAACGTCATTAATTTCGTTTTCGTTAACTGATACAAGAATGTCCTGTGGCAGAATACCCGCCTTTTCAGCGTGTGATTTTTTCTCTACACCGCATATTGTTACCATAAACAGCCCCCTTTCACAAAAAGATTACTAAAAAAACACTTCTTTTCAAAAAAAGCAAAAAGGAAGGTCTTGCACAAAACGGCAAACCTTCCCTTATTACGCTTTAGATGAGCTTTGACACAAAAGCTTACGCTTGCTGTGCTTTTTCTTCTGTGGAAATGTATTCCTTGCCGGCGTATGTTCCGCAGTTCTTGCAAACTCTGTGTGAAAGAATAAATGCTCCACACTTAGGGCACTTTGTCATGC
>JAGBCG010000120.1 GCA_017938055.1 Clostridia bacterium | reverse complement strand
GGCTCAAATTTTGCACCGTAGGTGTGATTTTTGTCAGGAATTGTAATTTTTATACACTCCACAACAAAATCTGCAGCAATTTTCACGCTTTCAAATACAGATTTGCCTCTCATAAGCGAGCCTGTAAAAGCTGAAGCATATATATCACCCGTTCCGTGACAGCTCTGGGCAAGCCTTTGGTGCTCATAGCATAAAAATTCCCTGCCGTCATATATAACCGCACCTGTCTTGTCCTTATTAAAGGCTTCTCCTGTAAGAATTACAGTTTTTGCTCCCATTTTATAAAGCTTTGTCATTACCTCTTTAATGAATGCTTCATCAGGGTTATCATTATAAGGCGTATCTGTCAAAAAGCACGCTTCGGTAATGTTGGGAAGAAGAAAATCGGCATGGGGAACAAGTTTTTTCATGGTATCTGCAAAGCTTTGGTCAAAGCCTGTATAAAGCTTTCCTTTATCAGCCATTGCAGGATCTATTATATTTACGCTGTTTTTATTGCCCATACTTTTAAGAATATCAATTACATATTCCACCTGCTTTTTGCTTCCCAGATATCCTGTATAAATGGCATCAAAGGTTATGTTCTCTTTTTGCCAGTGACTTTGTATTGAGGGAATATCCTCTGTAAGATCACGGAAAGTAAAGCCTGTAAAGCCTCCTGTATGTGTGGACAGCACAGCTGTGGGAAGCACACTTGTTTCAATTCCGCATACCGATATTATTGGAAGAGCTACAGTAAGTGAGCACTGTCCCACACCCGAAATATCCTGTATTGTAAGTATTCTCTTTGTATCCATGTCTGCTCCCGCTTTCCTCATGTTAAAATCATTCTTATTGTAAAACTTTTTTTCACACATTTCAATAAGAAATATTTAACATACTGTAATTTCATGCTCTTTTGGTGTTTCTTTCTGCAATTCAGTAATAAAGAGGACGGTAAAAATTTTTATTTCTCCCGAAAAAAGCAAAAAGCTCATTGACAAGTACGAAAAAAATGTTAAAATATAGCCACGTGCTTTTATTTGTACTTTTTCAGACTTTTTTGTCAGTACAAAACACTTTATCAAAAAGGAAGAACTATCATGAACAAATCAGATAAACAGCTCATTGAAGAATATCTTTTCGAAAAGCTTGACAAGGCTATGAAAGAGCCTTGCGGTAATTACAAATATCCCTTTGTTGACCCCGGCTTTTCATACAATCAACAGCTATGGGACTGGGATACTTTTTGGGCGACATTCGCGATGATAAATGTTGCTGAAAACGGAAACTCACCTGAGGGCTTTCGTGAAAAAATCATTGAATGTGGTAAAGGGAATGTGCTTAACTTTTTGTCCTTTCAGCTTGAGGACGGCTATATACCTATAATGGTGCTTAATCCAAACAACGAGACCCCCTACCTTATAAAGAAGCACAAGGACGGAGATATTCTCAATATGCACAAGCCTTTTCTTTGCCATCAGGTATGTCTTGTGTCAGGCTTTAGCGGCTCTTTTGAATGGATAAAGCCATATATCTGCCAGCTAAAAATTATATTGCCTGTTATGACAAATATTATTACAATGAAAGATGTGGTCTTTACGTATGGGCAAATGACGTTTTGATTGGCGTTGACAACGACCCGTCCGCATTTGGAAGACCTAGATTTTCAACGGCAGGCATATTCCTTAATTCATTCCTTGTAAATGAGCTTAAATGTATGGCAAAGCTTTTAAAAGAAACCGGTGACGAAGAATACACCGTATATGAGCAAAAAGCACAAAAGCTTGCACAAGCTGTTCAGGACGAATGTTATGATAACCGAGACAAGCTGTTCTACAGCGTGGATGTTGACATCAAATGCCGTTCTTACGACTGGTTCCACAAGGGACTTGGAGTATTCTGGAACACGCTGTTTATAAAGGTGAGAAGCTGGTCAAGCTTTCTTCCCATGCTTTGCTCTATTGCAACAGACCAGCAGGCAAAGGAGCTTGCAAAGCATATTCTTGATGAAAACACATATATGAGCAATGGCGGTATTCGCTCACTTTCAAGGGACGAAAAAATGTACAATCTTGACGCATCCTCAAACCCGTCAAACTGGCTCGGACCTATATGGATTATCGCACAGTATGCCGTTTTCAGAGGACTTATGAACTATGGTCTTAAAGAAGAAGCAGAAATTATTGCCAAAAAAACTCTTTCGCTTTTAGGTGATGACTTAAGAAAAACCGGAACATTGCATGAATACTACAATCCCGAAACAAGAGAGCCTGTAATGAGTCCCGACTTTGTAAACTGGAACATCCTTGCCATAAACATGGCAGACGAGCTTGAGGGAAAGCCGTCCACTTGGCGTTATGTCAGCGAAATATGATAAAAAAGCCTTTTTTGACAAGAAGTTTTTTCTCTTTGCCAGAAAGGGCTTTTTGTTTTTGCTTATATATTCTTTTCATATTCTTGCTACAGGCAAAATACCTTTTATCTTGTAAAGCCGTATTGTCTGAACAGCTGGGGCAAATCCTTGGCACTCATACCTTTGTAAAAAACTCTTTTTGACATACCCGGTGTTTCCTTTGAAAACGTATCATATGCCGTTACAAGATTATCTGTACGTGGTATTTTCATGTCACATAACAGCTTTTCGTATTTTTCTGTATCCTCGCAGGTGATAGTGACAATATTATATTTTTCACAGTAAATTTCATCATTATCGGCACGGAATTTATATCGGCACAAGCCGTCCTTAGCCAGAATTTCAGAGAAAAAGAACAGAACTCCGCTTGCCTTTTCAAAGCTTTCAAAACTAGCGTTAAAGGCAAACATGGGATTCTTTGGTGTGCTGTCGTTGGTAAAATCCGCTTCAGCCTTTAAGTTATCAGGCGTTTCAAGATAAAACGACAGAGCTTTATCTTTATTTATGTACAAAAATCTTAAAACCATATCAAGAATAAGCGGTGCATCGAGATTTGCTATAATTTTACCATCCTTTACGGCATATTCGCTTTTAAGTAAATGTGCGTTTTTCACATACGATGAGGGTTTTAAATGCAGCATGTTTACATTCCTTTTCTTTTATAAGTTTTTCGGCTCTATGTGGTTATCTACACCTGCAGTGTACGAATTGGTTGAACGATTCAGATGACAAGCTTTTTGGCGATATGCCATCTTCGATTGCTCGATATGATATAAATCTCGTTGCCGTAAGGCAACATATCGAGTGCGTTAGCACATATCGAGTCATTTATGACATATCGAAAATCGAGGAACGAGATTTATATCGCTGATTTCATCTTCGATGAAATCATTATACCACACAGCAAAGTATTTTTCAATAAAAATGTTGAATTTTTGTTATTGAAATATCTGTGTTGTGCAAAAACGCAAAAGAAAAACTGACACTATAATAAAACAGTGTCAGTTAATCTAATGTATAATCTTATTTATAGTCTTATGTAATTCAATTTTTTGAAGAATCATTGAACTATATTTCAACTCCACAAACATATACGCTTTCAACCTCAAAATCGTTGTTCATGATTACAATATCCGCATCCTTGCCAACTTCAAGGCTGCCTTTATCATGGCTGCGACCAATGATCCTGGCAGGTGTCAGGGACATCATTTTCACAACATCCACAAGAGGAATACCATATCTCACATGGGCTACTCTTAACGCATTGTCCATTGTGCCGACACTGCCTGCATAAGAAGAAAAATCAGGCAACTGTGCAACATTGTCTTTAATAACAACAGGCACTCCCGTGTCCATTGCACCAAGTATGCTTTGAGTATCATTTGTATCGGCTGCACGCATGGCATCGGTAATTAATGCCAGCTTGTCAGCACCCTTGATTTTATACGTTAAAAGCATGTGCTCTCTGGGAATATGTCTGCCGTCTGCAATCAGTTCAACAGTGATTCTGTCATCAAGAAAGGTCGCTTCATTAACGCCTGAATAGCACAGACCATCAATTTTCTGACCTGTTGTTGTGGCACTGTAAAAATGTGTTATATGAGAAAAGCCCATATCAAATGCAGCATACGCCTGTGCAGCAATAGCGGAAGTATGTGCAATAGACGCTATAATTCCGTTTTCTTTCATAACCTGAGCAAACACATCTGTATTTTCAAGCTCAGGTGCTTCATCCCAACGGACAATTCGTCCCTTTGCCAGTTTAATGAAATATTCCAGCTCTTCACGTGTGGGAATACGCTGTTCCTTAACTGGCTGTGCACCTTTATTTTTAGCAGAGAAATACGGTCCTTCCAGGTGCAGACCCAACAATTCAGCTCCGCCTGTTCCTTTTTCTTCGGCTATTAAATAGCTGTTGATCATTTTTTCAAGGACATCGTTAGTGCTGGTCATGGATGTAGCAAGCAGACCGGTTGTACCATGTTTAGCATGGGCAATGGCAACTGTAGCAACACTTTCAGGCGTTGCATCCATAAAATCCGCACCACCACCGCCATGTACGTGTAAGTCTATAAAGCCCGGTAAAATATATCCGCCTTTTGCATCAATTCTTGTAACACCCTGTGGACAAGCCTCATTGACAGCAAGGATTTTACCATTTTTCACAAGAACAGAACCCTGCTTACACGCTCTGCCGGGCAAAACAGTAGTGCCGTTTCCTATCCAAAAATACGAATTTGCTAACATTGCTGTATCCTCAACAAATCAGAACGGAAGCTCTGTTACGTTCTTGCTGACAAACAAAACTGCATCAGGATGATTCTGAACAAATGTGATAGGACATTCTGAAGTAACTTCACCATGTGTAGCACGGCGAATTACAGCACGCTGCATGTTGTTTACCATTGACAAACGAAGCTTTTTAGCAGCCATCATTTCTTTCATACCAACAGTGATAGCTTTTTTAGGCATGGTATCAATAGCACCGCCACGGCTGAGGATTGCATCCTTAATACGTGTTTCAGCACTGAGTTCAACTACACGGGTGGGAAGTGATGCGAATTCCTCTGTGCTCATGTTGCTGATAGGCTCATTGAACGCAATGTGACCGTTTACGGCAATTCCGCCCATAACCATATCAACACCGCCAAGCTTTTCGATAAGCTGACCGATTTTTTCGGGACAGTGAGGATCAGGGAACACTCTCTGTTCTTTCGGCATTACCAACTCAGGCTTTATTTTTTCATAGAGGAAACGATTCATAAAGCCATGGAAAGAAAATGGTGAACTTTCTTCAATCCATTCTTCGTCATCAGTCAAATATTCGTCCATGTTGATAATCCATGTGTTTTTAAGACTTACATTACGTTCATTTACAAGTCTTGCGAAGATGGGGTATTGTTCTACAGGACCGCAAGGACAGATGAAAACAGTTTTCTTTCCTTCGGCGTTGTTTTTAACAACCTCCTCCAACATTTCCAGTGCATATTCAAAATAAACTTCACCGGAATTTTCAAACAAAATCATAGGAATCTTGCTGTCCTTTTCGAGATCTGCTGCAGAAATGCTGTAATAGCTTGGGTAATTCATAATCAATTCTCCTTTTAAATTAGTGTTTTTTAATTAATATTTATCTGAGCCACACAGCTTGATTTTGCTGATGGCAAATTCTTTAACTTTCTCTGTGGGATGAGCAAGATAAACATCTAAGGGATATTTTTTTGCATCAAGCTCACGACATCCGTCAATAAATGCATGAGCAAGGTCTGTTGCAAAATTTATCTTGCGAATACCCGCATTGATTGCCTGTTTTATTTGTTCATCGGGAACGCCCGAACCACCGTGTAATACAAGATGTGCATCTGTTGCAGCGTGGATTTGGGCAATTCTGTCAATGGCAAGCTTAGGTGTTTGCTTGTATTTGCCGTGTGCTGTACCAACCATAATTGCCAAAGCCTTAACACTGGTTTGTTCAACATACTGTACAGCATCGTCAACATTGGTATACTCGCTGGAAATTTCCTCTGCTGTATTACCGATATGACCAAGCTCACCCTCAACTGATATGCCCGCAGCTGTAGCAAACTCAACAACACGCTTTGTTTTGGATATGTTCTCCTGTAAAGGCAAGGTAGAAGCATCAATCATAGCTCCTGTTGCACCATACCGTATTGCACGGATAACCATGTCTTCGCCTGTGCCGTGGTCAATATGAAAAGCTGCAGGAGTTTTTAGCTCGTTTATTGCTTCCAGGATAACAGGTGCAAGAAACTTTCCTACCTGTGTGCCGAAAAGACGGCTATACATCTGGAAAATCACGGGAGAACCCGTTTCCTGTGCGGCATTCATAACGCCCAGCACATTTTCCATTGTGTACACATTAAAAGCAGGAATGGCAAATCCATTTTTTTCGCCAATGTTCAATATTTCGTTCAGTTCAAAACGCACAAAATCATTCCTTTCTTGTTGTTCAGATTAATATACCGCTTTCATAATGTTTTACTCGCTTATCAATCTCACTATAATCTATAATTCCGGTTTCAAGATATTTTGTTACAACATCTAATGTTGGTATACCGCTTCGACCGCCGGGACGGGTGCATTTAATAGCAGAAACAGCACTGGAAAAAACAGCACATTTTTCAACATCCCAGCCCTGCAAATATCCATAGTCAAATGCTCCATGGAAAACGTCTCCCGCACCTGTTGTATCAACAACCTCAACGTCAAAAGCAGGTATTTCAAAATACTTATCCTCGTAAATGCCGCGGCAGCCCTCAGGACCAAAGGTGAAAATAACAATCTCAGGGCCAAACGACTTTAAAAGAAGCATATTTTTTGCATATTCATTTCTGTCAAGTCCTTTGTCCTGGCAAAAAGAGTCATAGTAAAGCTCAGAGCCGATAAATATATCTATTTTATCGTAATAATCATATGTATACGCACGATAATAGTTTGCATCTACACTGATTTTACCGCCATGCTTGTGTACAATGTCACAAGCCTTTGCCACAGCAGGAGTAATGAGAGCTACGTGCATCATTCTTGTGGATGCGAAAAACTCCTCGTCTATTTCCTGCTCTGTGATTGGAGAAAAATCACCGGGCTTGCTTATAAACTCTTTCCCGTTCACTTCATCTTCGGTAACACATATGCAGAAATTGCTTTTTTTCTCGTTCTGAACACTCATTTTTGAGATGTTTACATTGTTATACTCTAAGTCAGAAAGAGAAATTTTACCAAACAAATCATTTCCCACACAGCCTATAAGACTTGTTTTAAGACCAAGCCTTGCCGCTGCCACACAAGCGGTGGGCACATTGCCGCCGCCCTGAAAACCATAGTCGTTTATTGTAGTATTTTTGTTGGTTTGCGGCAGTCTGTTAAGCTTTACAACAAGATCCAGATACGGATCTCCGAAACCAATCAAATCAATAGTTTTGTTCAAGTTTCTGTCTCCTTTTATGAAATAAGTGATATAAACTTGATATCGTAGTATTCTTCCAGTGAGTCTTTTGACTTATCACAACCAATACCCGATTGTTTTGCACCCGCATGAGGAGTAAACTCGCTGCCAATACCGCCGTTTACAAATATTTCTCCCGCCTTAACTCCTTCGATGTAGCGTGTCATTTGTTGTGCATTGTGTCCAAAGAAGTATGCTGATAAGCCGAAGATGGTGTTGTTGGACTTTTCAATCGCCTCATCAATGGTGCTAAAGGGCTGAACAGGGATAATCGGTCCGAATATTTCCTCAGTGGATACTCTCATGCTGTCATTTACATCCTTGAGTAAAGCAGGTGTTATATAGCTGCCTTTTTGATTTGCCGGCACTTCACCACCCATAACGAGTGTAGCACCATTCTGCTTTGCCTGTTCAATAAGCTCTAACATTCTGTCACGTGCCTGCAGGTCAATTACAGGACCCATTACATAACCCTCGTCTTTATGCTTTCCAAGCTTAACCTTTGAAAGCTCTTTGGCTATCTTGTCGCACATAACTTCATATATATCTTTGTGAATGTAAATTCTGTTGTAGTTTACACAGGTTTGTCCGGCAAAGCCAACTTTTTTTGCCACAATATTTGCAGCAGTTTCGTCAAGGTCTGCATCGGGCATAACAACAACCGGAGCATTACCACCCAATTCAAGAGAAAAGCGTTTTACAGAGGTAGAAGCCTGTTGCATAAGCTTAAGACCCGTTTCGTATGAGCCGATGAGGGAGATAAGTCTTGGAATATTGCTTTCATTGAGTGTTTTTGCAACTTCACCGGAGGGGCCTGCCAAAATATTGAGTACACCTTTTGGGAAGCCTATTTTTTCTGCAATGACACCAAGATACAAAGTAGCAAGAGGTGTCTGGCTTGAGGGCTTGATTATGCAAGCACAGCCTGAAGCGATTGCCGGTGCAAGCTTTATACCTGCGTTGCCAAGAGGATAGTTCCATGCAAGATGTGCCACCGTTACACCTACCGGTTCTTTAGCAATCATGTGGTGATTTACTTTGTCACCTACCATAATGCTGGGCAGAATGGTACCATTAATTCTCTTTGCTTCCTCTGCATAATATGATAAGCTGGTAAGAAGCCAGTCAACATCTCCGCATGCAGCAGCATATGGACGTCCTGACTCTTTCATTACAAGCTCAACTAAAGTATCACGCTCTTGTACACATGCTTCTCTGAACTTGTAAAGCCATTTTGCCCTCTCACTTACCGGAACTTTTGACCATGAATTAAAGGCTTCTTTTGCTGCATTTAATGCTTCCAGTGTCTGTTCTTTGTCAGCACATCCAACCACATCAACAATTTCATCTGTTGCCGGGTCATATACATTCATTGCCTTGCCTTTGCCATCTACAAGCTGTCCGTTAATATACTGTTTAAACAAATTAATCCCTCCAGAATTATAATTTACCGTCTGCTCTCATAATGTTACGAAATCCCTTAAGTGAGCGTGCACCCATAAATTTTGCAGACGAGCCAAGCTCTTTTTCAATTTCCAAGAATCTGTTTCCTCTTGGCCCTATTGCACTTTCACGTATTGAACCTGCATTTATACCTACTGCATAGTCAGCAATAGATTCTCCTTCTCCACGGCTGTCTGAGGGCATTACACCATAGCCGAATTTGTAAGCATATTGAATCATGTCAAGAGCCTCGGATATACTACCCACCTGGTTTACCTTTAACAGAACGGTGTTTGCAGCTCCCTTTGAAATTCCATAAGCAACACGCTTGGGATTTGTGGTAAATAAATCGTCACCCACTATTTGAATACCGCTTTCCTTAGTCAGAAGTGCTGTTGCATCGTAATCGTCCTCATTAAATGGGTCTTCTATGATGACAAACGGATAGTCTTTAATAATCTGCATGTAAAAATCAAAAAGCTGTTCTTTTGTTTTGGGTGTGTTGTCAAACAGACCATAGTATTTATCATCCTGTTTGTTGTGATATGTATCTGTTGCAACATCCATCTGGAAGCCCATTTTTCCCTCATAACCTGCTTCAATAATAGTTTTGAGCATTTCTTCCCATATTTCCCTGTCGGACTTATATATTCCTTGGGGAATTGAGATAAAATCGCGGATATTTGGAAGTCCACCGAACAGCTTTTTCATCTTTTCTGCCCAACGTGTATGTACTTCCCAGCACGCATAGGAGGCATCAGAAAAAGTATCAAAGCCAAATGCCATAACAGACATTGTGGGCTTTCCGCCGGGGGTAGTTATTCCTCCGCCATAACGCTCGTCACCGGCAACCATGGCTACACCTGGAACAGGAAGATACATAGCACCAGCTCCCCCTATATGACGATAAAGAGGAATTCCAAGGGAATTTGCACCTGCTTTAAGTACTGCAGCACTTGTTGCAGCAACAGCATTACCTCCAAGTCTTACCTTTTCATCGGGATAGATGTTTAAAATTGCCGCATCAACCTCTGCCTGATTTGCAGAATCCATGCCGATAATCACCGGTGCAATTATATCTTCAACTCTTTTAGCTGCCTGAGTTACACCCTTGCCGCCAAACTTTGTTCCGCCGTCGAAGGTAAAATCAACTTCATGAGTTCCTATTGAAACTCCCGAAGTACACATAGCTCGTCCTTGTGCTCCGTTTTCGGTGGTAACTATTACTTCAACGCCGGGCTTGCCTCTGTTGGTATAAACCTGATATGCTTTAACGGATTTAATTATTGTACCAAACATATTTAATCTCCTATAAAAATTATTCTCAAGTCGAGTGCTGAAACACCTGTAACCGCTTCCACAGCACTGTCAAGAAGCCAAAGCGGCTCGCTTGTTCCGTGGGTTTTCAAGGCATTCCATAAATCAATGTTTTTTTCTTTTGCAATACAAGCCGTAAAGCCATCTATAACGGCTCCTGAAAGACAGCTTGGTGCTCCTTTGTAACAAAAGCCTCCCGGACCGTCTGTTCCGTCAGTGTCTACAGCACCAATAACTATTTTTTCACTTCCTGCAATTCTTAAGGCAGCACCAAGACAATATTCCTGGTTTCTTCCACCCACGCCCTTTTCCTTGCCCACAGTAACGACATTTTCTCCCGAGGACATTAAAACTACAGGTGCACTGAACGGCTCGCCCATTCTCTCACAGCATAATGCCAGGTTTCCGTCAACAAACCCTGCCTGACATGCTTCAGCTTCCATATATTCCGAAAGCATTATACATTTAAGCCCCATTTCAGCGGCTTTTTTTCTGACAGCGGGATATACTGTTGAATCCTTGAAAATCAAGCCAAAAAATCGACAGCCATATGTTTCAAATTCTTCCACCGACATGTTTTCCGTTTCGCACGTGCCTGAAAGCAAGTGCTCTTTTATGGAATCAGGCGTTTCATCCCATGCGTCCCATTTGTTGATTATGTTTATACAATCATCATATGTTGAAGCCGTTGCTACTGTTGGGAAAAAGGTGTTGGTTTTAAGCATTTCGAAATACGGCACTCTGGTAACGGGAGTTGCCATTTTTGAGGGATCGGCAGTAACCGTACATACATGAGTTGCTTTTTTAATCACACGTGTAATTCTTCCACCTTTAAAGCGGTCAATATGAGTTCGTATCTGATTCAAATCACTTGTGGGCACACCTTTTTCAATCTGCATCATCCTTGTGAAGCGGGAAATATCGTCAATCGTAATATTTCCTGCAGGATAAGTGAAAAGAGAGCCGCAGCCGCTGCCAAAAATGGAAAATACCAAATCACGCTCGGTGACATCTTTCAGAAGCTCTTCGATTTTTTTACAACCTTCAACACAAAAGCTGTCAGGAACAGGGTGTCCTGCCAATGTTACACCTATCTTTTTGCATATAATTTCTTCTCCGTGCTTGCCAATAACGTGGCCGGCTGTTAAAATGTCGCCAAGAACTTCTTCAAAAGCAAGTGCTGCACGTTGTATACCTTTTGCTGCACCAAACAGGAAAACTCTGTCATAATCTTTAAGATTAAATTCAACGGGTCCCGAATGAGGATCGTCTTTCATCTCAAAGCCCTCATTGTTGAGTATAATCTTATTGTTTTCAACCTTAATGAACTGTTTTACTCTAAAGTACGGGTCAAGAGCATCAAGTCCTGCATCCAGAAGCTCGGTAACTATTTTTCTGCCGTATACATTTGAATGAGAGGTGAGCTTTTCTTTGTTTTTAATTCTCATATCGATGCCCTAGAACAGAATATTGTCAGGATCGGGAGCTTCGCCGCATATTCCTTCAAGACAAGAGATAATATTCATGTCCTGTGCAGAAAGCTCAAAATCAAATATTTCTGTATTTTCTTTAATTCTCATGGGGTTTGCGGATTTAGGCAGCGACACAAAGCCTTTTTGTAAGCACCATCTCAGACAAAGCTGACCGATAGACTTGTTATATTTTTGAGATAAATTTTTCATTTCATCGGAAGTAAAAATTGCACCTGTTCCAAAGGGGCTGTATGCTTCAACAACTATTTCGTTTTTCTTGCAATATTCAACAACCGAACTCTGTGTAATTCCCGGGCAAAGCTTTAACTGATTAACCATCGGCTTGATTTTTGCACTTTCCATTAAAGCTTCTATATGGTGGGGCATAAAATTGCTTATGCCTATTGCACGGATTCTGCCCGCATTATAAAGCTCTTCAAAAGCTCTCCAGGTGTCCTGCATAGCTTTTTTCCAGGTTGAACGGAATTGAACAGGATTCGGCCAATGAATAAGATAAAGGTCAAGATAGTCAAGTCCAAGCTTTTCCATAGTCAAATCAAATGCGTCAAGAGTAGCTTTATATCCATGGTCGGCATTACGAAGCTTACTTGTAATGAAAATTTCTTCTCTCGCAAGTCCGCTGTCTTTTATGCCTGCACCTACGCCACGTTCATTTCCGTAAGCGGCTGCAGTATCCACAAGTCGATAGCCGTGAGAAAGTGCACAGAGCACCGATATTCTGGCAACCTCGTCCTTTGATTGCCAGGTTCCAAGTCCCATACATGGTATTTCAACACCGTTGTATGTTCTGAATGTATCCTGTATGCTATTCATATCTTTCTCCTTTTAAAACGTTACATATATGTAAGAGAGTATCAAATACGGATGCTTAGTTCTTTTTTTGAGCACGTAGATTTAAAACGTCCTTGATTGTTTTACGCATGTTGAGAACAATCTGCTCATAATTTTTGTCATTGATAGCATTGTTTTCAGCAAACATCCAGTCACCGCCCGAAGCCAGAACATAATCTATTTCAGCAAAGGGCAAGAAGTTGTTTCCGTTAAGTCCGCCGGTAACAACCCATTCAACATTTCCGAACGGACCGCCGTGATACTGAGCAAGAGTGTCTTTTCCGCCAAGCTGATAAACAGGGAAAAACTTCAGAATGTTTATTCCGTAATTAAGTGCCAATGAAATATCGCTTGCTGTAACGCAGCCGGGCAAAATCGGGATGTTCTTCTTCAAAGCAAATTCAACAACCTCCGGTACAAATCCGGGAGAAACAAAGAATTTTGCTCCTGCATCGATTGCTTCTTTGGCATCTCTTATAGAAATTACCGAGCCTGCACCAACTGTTACCTCTGTTGCTTCAAGAGCAATTTTCTTAATTCTGTTAAGTGAGTTTTCATCTCTGTGAAGCAAAACCTCACATACGGGAAGTCCTCCCTCTGCAATGGCACGTGCTGCATCTGCAGCAAAGTCTAATTCGGGTGCTACCATAATTGGACAAATACCTGTTGTCTTTAAAATACCGTACATTGTCTTTTCCATGTCAATTATCTCCTTATAATATAATGATTTTTATTGTTTATTAATACAATTCAAGTGCCAGACCTGTAGAAGCTGCAAGCTGCTGAAGACTTGCTGCCATAGCATCTGTAAGAACCAGCTCACCTGACTCAAGTGCCTGCTCTCTCTTAGCCCATTCCATTTCGCCGGGCAACAATATTTTTTCAGCACCCTTTGCTTTAGGTCCGTTCTTTAATTCATCTATCATTTGAGTCATGCGTGAATTAAACACGTCTTTGGGCATCATCTGGGATATATCAATGGCAATAAAAGCATGACCTGCATTATTTGTAGATGAAAGATCCAGATTCCAGCTTGTCACCTGACTCAAAATACCTGCACCTGTCATAACAGATGACAACAATTCTACAAGAACTGCCAAACCATAACCCTTGTGTGCACCCATGGGCTGCAGACTTGCATTTTTGGGGAATTTAAAAGCATCATTTGTGGGAATACCTTCTTCGTCCACAAGCCAGGTGTCAGGAATTGCCTGATTCTTTTCCTGTGCCATAATAACTTTAAGTGCTGCAACATTGCTGAGTGCAATATCAAGAAATACACTTTTTCCGTCCGCTGTGGGTGCAGCAAAAGAAAAGGGATTTGTTCCTATTGCTTTGCTTCTTCCGCCGGGAACTGCGATTACAGGGTCTGCATTACTCATAGCAAGGCCGATCATGCCTTCTTTAGCTGCAAGATTTGCATAATAACCTGCCGCACCGAAGTGACAGCTGTTCTTTACACCTACGTATGCAATACCTGTTTGCTTTGCCTTTTCGATAGCCAGCTTCATAGCCTTGCAGGCAGATACCATGCCGATTGCTTTGTTGCCGTTTATAATGGCAAAAGCAGGACCTTGTACCTCAACAACAGGTTCAGCTTTAGCATCAAGTCCGCCGGCATTCATTTTCTGAATGTACTGGTTAAGATTTTTTGTTCCGTGTGTCATAACACCAAAGGTATCGGTGGTTATGAGGGTGTCGGCAACCATTTGTGCATTTTGTTTGGACACACCTGATTTTACAAGTGCTTCTTCGCAAAAGCTTTTAAGGGTACTGAGTTTAATCTTATTCATATTTTCTGCCTCCAGGTAATTTTCTTTATTCAACATCATTATAGCATTGAAAGTTTTTTATTACAAGAAACAATTCTATCTAATTTATTGCACTTTTAGCACAAATATCTTGACAGAAAATTTGATTAATGTTATATTTGTTTTGAGGTGATGTTTTGATGTTAAAACGTAAAACGCTGAATTTAAGAGATTTTTATTTTACAAATTTTGCCCTTGAGGACATTTTTGCCATGCGACAAATATGGAAAAAAGGTGTACTTTTCGAAAGATTCAAACCAAGGCCAAGAACAGGCATCATCTTTCTTAATAACTGTACAGGAGTATACACTGACAAAACCGGAGAAAGCTTTACTGCACCAAGAAAAAGTATTGTTTGTCTTCCGTATGCAAGCGAATATACTTGTCTTAACCTTGAGTGCGAAAGCAATCTGAATGATGCAATACAGGTCGAATTCAATGCAATAGAAAATGACAGCATACTCACCTTTTCCGACAAACCATTTATAATAAAGGATGTAAATGTTCCTATAGCGGCTGACCTTTTTGAAAATGTAGTTCAGGCTTATGAAGCCTCAGTGCCGTCGGCTTTAGCAATAAAAACCTCAGTATATAACCTTATTTTACACATTTGCAAGGAGAAAGTGCGAAAGTACGATAAGCGGTTTTCACCTATCAGCACGGGCATTGAGCTTATAGAATCAGATACCCTTTGTAATATTTCAATAGAAGAAATTGCAAAGGCATGTAATGTGAGCTCATGTCATTTCAGACGGCTTTTCAAGGAGTATTCAGGCAAAAGTCCTATGGAATACCGGATGGATTTAAGACTTAATATCGCAAGGAAAATGCTTGAAAGCGGTGAAACCACACTTGAATACATTGTTGAAGCTCTGAATTTTGAAAGCACCTCGTATTTTTGCAGAGTTTTCAAAAAGAAACTGGGCGTTACACCAAGTCAGTATAAATCCGGCATAATGCCTGACAGCATTACTTTGAAGTAATGCTGTTTTATAAAAAGCAGACAATTCAAATGGGGAAAATAAAAAACAAACCTCCGGCGACAAAAAACTATAGACAAACCTGCTTTTGTGTGATATAATAGTAAACGTATATTTGTATAATCTGGAAGGAAGGGATAGAGTTGTCAGAAAAGAAAGGCTTGTTGACAAGCATAAGCTATGTAATGATAATAATGCTTCTGTCAAGAGTTCTTGCACTTGTCAGCTCGTCCATGTATGTGTCAGTTTTCGGCACGGAGGATGTTTATATAAATATTTATTCCTACGCCGTGACTATACCAAACACCATATTCAACTGCTTCGGAACAACCCTTTCCACCATTGTTATCCCAATATATGCTTCTCACATAGCAAACAAAAATTATGATGGTGCAAAACGCTTTGCGGATAATGTAATTACTGTGGCAAGCGTGTTTACCTTGCTTCTTGTACTGTGCGGAATGGCACTTTCCTTTGTACTTCCGAAATTCACCGGCTTTGACAGTCCCGAAAGCTATAGCTTTGCGGTAAAGGCACTTATGATACTTATGCCTGTAATGCTGTTTTACGGACTCAACTACATTTTTCAAGGTATGCTTCAGTCGGTGGGAAAATATTTTATGCCTGCATTTGTCAGTGCACCGGGAAGCATAATAATAATTGTATATGTACTTTTGTTTGCCGACAAGTACGGCGTTATGGGACTTGTTGTTGTTACAGCCTTAGGTCTTTCACTTCAGGCATTGCTTCTCATTCCGCCACTCATAAGGTCGGGTTATCGCTATAAAGTCAGGTTTGACTTGAAGGACGACGACATGAAATCGGCGTTTCGCATGATGCTTCCTGTTTTTCTGGGAGCAAGCTCATATCAGATAAATGTGTTTTACAACAACAGCATGGCGGCAAGCTTTGACGGCTTTGTGACGGTAATGACATATGTGCAGAACCTTGTGGTATACATGGTGCTTGCCTTTGTGTATTCGGTAACGTCGGTGCTGTATCCAAAGCTAACAAAGGCGGCGGCTGTGGGGGATATGGACAGCTATAAAAGCACGCTGTCGGGAGTTCTCATAAATGTGTGGATGTTGCTTTTACCTATAAGTGCGGGCTTTATTGCGGTGAGATATGAGCTGCTTGAGCTTATAATCGGCTGGGGAAAAAACGGGGCACAGGACATACAAAAGGCTTCTGTTATAATGCTGTTGTATTCCCTTAGCGTTGTGAGCGTAGGCTCAAAGGAAATTATAGACAGAGCTTTTTATTCCCTTAAGGACACAAAATTTCCCGCAATAAACGGATTTATCATAATGGCGGCAAATATACTTTTAAGCCTTGTTCTGATGCCGTTTATGTCAGGCTACGCACTGCCGCTGGCGTACTCGCTTTCTTCTATTGTGGGACTTTGCGTTTTGCTTATTATGTTAAGAAGAAAAATAGGAAGCTTTGCAAAGGGCTGTGCAAAAAGCTTCATTAAGTGTACTCTGTCTTCTGTGATAATGTATTGCGTGGTGAGCGTACTAAGATACATTTTGCCTGAAAATTTCGGACTAGGTATAGCTCTTGACAGAATCCTCGTGCTTGGAATTTTATGCTTTACTGGAGTTGTTGTCTACGGCATTTGTGTTATAGCTATGAGAGTCCCGACAGCTGTGGAAATCATAAGTAAAATAAAGACAAAATTCGTAAAAGGGGGTATATGATTGAACGTACTGTATCTTATAAACTACGCAGGAAACGGCGGCAGTGAAAAGTATGTGTACAATCTTATAAACGCCTATAACGATAAAAAATGCGACTGCTATTTTGCTTACAACGAAAGCGGTGCTCTTGCAGAGCAAATGGCAAAGGATAAAATTATCACCTTTAAAATAGACATGAAAAGCCCACTCGATATTGAGGCGGCAAAGAGTCTTGCAAGAGTGTGCAGACAGAATTATATTGATATTGTCCACACTCATTATCCACGTGAAAATGCAATAGCAAATCTAGCAAAGCTTTACTGCAAGGGTTTAAAAGTAGTATATACAAATCATTTTCTTACGGAAAGTCCGCCCTTGTGGAAGATAATAAATAAGCTTATTTGCTCAAAGACAGATGCAATTATTGCGGTGTGTGAGGCATCAAGAAAGCTTCTTATAAAAAACGGATACCATGCAAAAAAAATAAATGTGATATATAACGGTGCAAAAAGGCAGCAGCAAGACTTTGAAAGCACCTTAAGACAAGAGCTTGGTATAGGCAAGGATGAATTTGTAATAAGTTCCCTTTCAAGATTCAGCGGTGAAAAGAGAATGGACTTTGCTGTGGATGTGGCAAAGCTGATGAAAGAAAAGACGGATAAAAAGTTTGTTTTTGTTCTTGTGGGTGATGGAGATATGCTTGAAGCTGTAAAGAAAAAAGTAACAGATTACGGTCTTGAGCAAAACGTCAGATGTATTGGCTACAGAACGGATACTGCAAACATTTTAAAAGGCTCTGACGCATTTATCAACTGCTCGCAAACTGAGGCGATGAGCTTTGCCATAGTTGAGGCACTTAGCTTTGAAAAGCCGTGTGTAGTGTCGGCTGTGGGAGGAAATGTTGAAATAGTAAACAAAAAAACAGGCTGCGGAATTTGCTGTGATAAGGATAGTCCCTATGAGTTTGCTGATGCGTTTATAAAGCTTATGGAAGACAGGGAGCTTTATGAAAAATGTAAGGTGTCGGCAGGGAAAAGCTTTGAAAAATACTTCAGCCTTGAAAAATCTCTTGACAAGACGTTTGAAATATATAAGAGCGTGCTGAAAGATAAATTAAGACAGTAAAATAAAACAAAGATATAAAGGAGCATAACAATGGGAAAATTAATCACTAAAGATGGAAAGCTGTTTGGTATAATAAACATTATTGATTTGCTGGTAGTGCTGTTTGTAGTAGCAGCAGTTGCGGTTGTGAGCATTTTTGTCACAGGTGCAAAAGGCGGCAAAGAAGATGACGAAGCACTGGTTGGTGCAGACGGAAGCATAGAGGTTGTTTTCTATGTAGAAGAGGTCAGCGACTTTGTCATTCAACAGGTAAACAAAGAGGATGCATATATTTATGACGATGCCTGCCAGCATATGCTGGGCAAGGTGACGGACGTTGATGTTGGAGAATCCCTCCTTTACGGTCTTAATTCTCAGGGAGAATATGTTATGGGCAACAAGGAAGAGTACAGCAGTGCTTATATTTCTGCAGTAATACCCGAGGCAACAAGAACAAGATTTGGTTTTAACTATAATCTTGCCAATTATGGCGTAGGTCACACTTTGGTAATAAGAGCTGATGATGCAAAGATATATCTTCGTGTGTACGATGTTCGTGCGGCACAAAGAAGACAGAGAAGACCTATTGATACAAGCAACAACAGAAAGTATATGGAGATGTTTGAAGCATGAGCACAAGCGTAGTTGTAAACCTTTTTAAAGGAATTGCAGCACGACTTCACAGCGTGAGTGACACAAGTCTTGTGTTGAAGCTCTTAAAGAAAATTGCGGCAATTTTCAGTACTTTATGGTATGTGCTACAAAATAGTGTGTTCTGCCGTATGCTGTGTAGCATGGCAGATGCTGTGGCAAATTGCTATGGTAAAAGCTTCTTACATTCGTTGCTGACAAAAGACGGGGTGGAAAAGCGTTCGTCAGGCTCATTGTTCTACAGAGCTTATAAAGGCATTGTGTGTTGGATAACGGGTGTTTTGTCAAAAATTATGACGTTTTTCGTGGAGCTTGCAAAGGGCAGTGTGATTATAGGCGGGCTTTTTGATAACGGCATAAAGGGACAGACTTGTGTAATGGAGAATAAAGCGGGACTGTCTGCAGCTATCTTTGCCTTTTTAATAGCAGCTATGTTCTGTGTACCTCATTCCTTCTGGAATAATATGTACGCACTTTTGATAGCTTTTGTTTCCTTTATTCTTGTAATTTATGGCCATGCCACCAAAAAGGACGGCGTATCTATACGTCCCGACAGAACTTATATTTCCCTTATACTGTTTTTTGCAAGCCTTACTCTGAGCCTTGTAATTTCTCAGAATGTGGGTGACAGTATAAGAGTGTATGTTTTCTTTGTGACATCACTTTTGCTGTGTGTAAGTGTAAGCGTGTTTGCGGCAAGCAAAAATGTGTTTAAGAAAATATGTGTTATGCTTTTTGCATGCGTTGTGGTTACGGGCATTGTGGGAATTGTACAGGCGGCACTCAAGATTGAAGCGGATGCTTCACTTACCGACCTCACTCTTAATAAAAATATGCCCGGTCGTGTGTTTTCCACTATGGGAAATCCCAATAACTTTGCACAAATACTTGTTTTGTTTATGCCCTTTGCCATGGCGTATGTGCTGACAGTAAAGGGAAAATTAAAAAAGGTTTTACTGTGTGCACTTATGCTTATTCCGTTTGTGGCTCTGCTGCAGACTTATTCACGTTCGGGCTGGATTGCATTTGCTGTGGCTACGGTTGTTTTTGTAACACTTTGTAACAGACGTGCCGTTCCGTTTATGTTCCTTTTATGTGTTCTGGCAATTCCTCTTCTTCCCCAGTCGGTTCTTAACCGAATTCTGACTATTGGAAATCTTCAGGATTCCTCAAGCTCATACAGACTTGTTATCTGGGAGGGTGCGTTTGATATGCTTTCAAACTACTGGAGAACGGGTGTGGGAATAGGACCTGGAGCATTCAAGCAGATATATTCAGGATTTGCTCTTGGTGGTACGTCGGATGTTGCACACTGCCATATGCAGTTTCTTGAAGTGTTTTTGGAAACGGGAATCGTAGGCTTTGTAAGCTATCTGATGCTCACCTTTACGGTAATTAAGAGAAGCTTTATGGCTTCTTCAAGCAAGGATAGTGAGATAAAGTACTTTGGTGCAGCGGCGGCAGCATCTATGACAAGTATAATTTTTATAGGATTTTTTGAATATTACTGGTTCTATCCAAGAGTAATGTTTGCTTTCTTTATAAGTACCGGTCTTGCCGTTGCGGTATACAGAATGTGGCAGGATGAAAAAAAGGCGGCTGAAAAATAAAGCAAGCTCTTATGGTACATTTCTTGTAAGGGAGTGAAAATATGAGAATACTGCATATGATAAGCGGTGGCGACACGGGCGGAGCAAAAACACACATATTCTCCTTGCTGAGTGTGTTGCCAAAGCTGTGCGATGTCAAGATTGTCTGCTTCATAAAAGGACAGTTTTTTGATGATTTGCAGAATATAGATGTTGACAGCGAGCTTATCGAGCAAAAAAGCCGCTTTGATTTGAGTGTTCTTGACAGACTTTGCCAAATTATAAAGCAGGACGGAGTGGATATTGTTCACGCCCATGGTGCAAGAGCAAATTTTATTGCTTCAAAGCTTAAAAAGAAATTTGATATACCTGTTGTAACAACGGTGCACAGCGACTATCTTCTGGATTTTGACGGTATATACAAAAAGGTTATTTACACCTTGCTCAACGTAATGGCTCTCAAGAAGCTGGATTACTATATTGCCGTTTCCTCTGAGTTTAAGAGAATGCTTATTTCAAGAGGCTTTACTCCTTCTGTAATTCACACCGTTTATAACGGCATGGATTACTCAAAACCTATGGAATTTTGTACGAAGCAAGAGTTTTGTGACAGAATAGGCATAAAGTATGATGAAAATATCACATATATCGGTCTTATAGGACGCCATGACAAAGTAAAGGGTCACGATATTTTTATAAAAGGTGCAGCAAAGGTACTTGAAAAAAGAAAAGACGTGCACTTTATAATTGCAGGTGACGGAAACGGAAGAAGTGAACTTGTAAAGCTTGTAAAAGAGCTTGGTATAAGCGAGCATATCACCTTTGCAGGCTTTATCAAGGATATTTACAGCTTTATAAATTTTATTGATATAAATACTCTTACCTCAAGGTGCGAAAGCTTTCCGTATGTTCTTATGGAGGGTGCACGTATGTCAAAGCCAACCATAAGCTCAAGAGTTGGAGGAATTCCTGACCTTATTGAAGACGATGTTACGGGTTGTCTTTTTGAAAACGAGAATTACATGGAATTTTCTGAGAAAATCATAAAGCTTGTTGAAAACAAGGCTCTCGGTCAAAGGCTGGGACAAGCTCTTTATGAAAGAGCAACAAATAATTTTTCCAATGAAAGCCTTGCAAACACCCACATGGATATATACAGGGCAATTCTCAGAAGTGCAAAGGATAAGTGCTGTTATGATGCTGTGCTGTCAGGCTATTATGGCTTTAGAAACAGTGGGGACGATGCACTTTTGTCAGGCATTATTCAAAGCATGAAAAAGGCTGTGCCTGATATAAGGCTTGCTGTACTGTCAAGACGGCCAAAGGAAACGAAAAAGAGCTTTATGGTGGATTCGGTACAGCGATTTAATCCCTTTGCTTTGAAAAAAGTACTTAAAAAATCAAGAATGCTTATAACGGGCGGCGGAAGTCTTATTCAGGACTCAACAAGCGACATGTCGCTGGTGTATTATCTTTATGTAATGCAAACAGCAAAAAAGTATAATAAGGCGGTTTATTTATATGCCAACGGTATAGGTCCGCTGAGCGACAAAAATGTACCTCTTGCGGCAAAAGTAGTATCGGGTGTTAATATGATTACGCTCAGAGATGAGCTGTCTTTGGGCGAGATTAAGCGTATGGGAATTGAAAACGTGCCTGTTGAGGTTACGGCGGACCCTGCAATACTGCTTGAGGGAGTATCTGCCGAGAGGGCAAGAAATTTGCTGGAAAAGGAATGTGTGTCATTAAAGGGTAAAAAGCTGCTGTGCGTTTCTGTTAGAAGCTGGAAGCAAAATGATTTGGATTTTTGCGAAAAAATAGCTCAGATTTGTGACAGGGCTTATGAAAAGCACGGTCTTATAACAGTTTTTCTTCCCATGAAGCCACAGAATGATACGCCTGTTTCAAGGGCGGTTGCATCAAAAATGAAGCATGAATCAGTTGTGGTCAGCGGAAAATACAGCGTTAACGAATATCTTGGAATAGTTGCGGCATGCGAATGTGTAATTGCCATGCGTTTACATTCTCTCATATATGCTCTTACAGGTACAGTACCTGCAATAGGTCTTGTTTATGACCCAAAGGTAGAGGGCTTTTTGCAGTATGTTGGCAACAGAAACATTTTTAATGCCGACAAAATTGACTGTGAGGGAGTAACACGCTGTCTTGACGAAATACTCGAAAACAGACAGGCAGTTGTCGAGCAAATATGTGAAAAGCGAGCAGAGCTTTGTCAAAAGGCAATGCGTAACGCATACATAGCAAAGCAGCTTATTGAGGAAACACAAAATGAAATCAATGACTAAGACAGCATATTGTAAAATCAATCTCACTCTTGAAATTCTCGGTACACGCCGTGGCGACGGCTTTCATGATTTGAAGTCCGTCATGCATAAAATTCCTCTTGGCGATATTATTACGCTGCAGCTTAAAGAGGGACAGGGCAGAATTTTTATAAATTGCAGCCAGAATGTGTGTAAAGATGAGGACAACCTTGCATACCGTGCGGCAGTACAGTACCTGCAAAGCTATCAGAAAAGCAAAAATGTGGATTTTGATGTTTATATAGATGTTGAAAAAGTAACGCCCACGGGAGCCGGTCTTGGCGGCGGAAGTGCGGATGCGGCATGCGTGCTTGACATGCTTTATGAAATGACAGGCGGAGTTGATTTTTATGACGTTGAAAAAATAGCCGCACGTCTTGGAAGTGATGTTGTATTTTGTCTTGACAGGTATAAGTGTGCTTACTGTACAGGAAAAGGCGAGATTTGCACGTCAATAGCTACGCTTCCGCAGAACACCTGTATTGTAGTGGCAAAGCCCACGCAAAGCCTTAATACAAAGGGCATATATAAAAGCTATGACGAGCTTTACGGCGACAACTATCAAAAAAATCGCTCAGAGCAAATGAAAGCTGCACTCGAATGGGCGAATGTGAAGAATATTGCAGAGTATTTTGTAAATGATTTTGAAGAAATCTGTATAGCTCGCCTTGGACAAATAGGTGTTTTAAAGGAAACAATAAAGGAAAATGGTGCATATTTAAGCGGAATGTCGGGAAGCGGTTCGGCGGTGTTTGGACTGTTTGACGAAGAAGAAAAATGCTTTGAATGTAAAAAAAAGCTTGAAAGCATGGGAATAACTGACGTTTTTGCTTTTACTGCACAAGATTTTGAAAAAATGTACTGCTGTGAATAAATTACAGTGAGCCTGTCAACAATCTCCATAAAGAAAGTGGAGGTATGTACAGGCATGAAGGTTTTAAAAAAAATTACCGCAGGGCTGAGCTTTGCGGTATTGATTTTAGGTCTTGGTTATCACTCGTTTGTAAATATGTACTATAACAGTATTATGTGCGGTAATGTTTTACGGCTTCATGTTGTGGCAAATTCCGATACAGATGAGGACATAGCACTTAAAAATACCGTTGCGGCGGCAATAAATCAGCATGTACAGGAGCTTTTTTCAGGCTGCGACAGCTTTGAAAAGGCAAAAATGACAGCACAGGAAAGTACAGAGGATTTAAAAAGAATTGCACAAAGAGTTCTTGATGAGAACGGCTCATGTCAGGCTGTGAGAGTTGTTGTAGGACAAAAAGACTACGAAACACGTGTGCTTGACTCGGTAACCTATCCTGAGGGAAAGTACTGCAGTGTGAGAATAATTCTCGGAAAAGGACAGGGACATAACTGGTGGTGCGTTCTTTTCTCTCCTCTTACGGATGTGGGAATAAAAAGAGAAAATAGTGCTCAAAAGGGCACGAAATTAAATTTAAGATATTTGAATTGTTTG
>JAGBCG010000119.1 GCA_017938055.1 Clostridia bacterium | reverse complement strand
TTGCTTCCAGGCGTAAGGACTCTTCCGCCATTCGCATAATTTTTATCAAAATTTATTAATTCAAACTGAAGTCTGCCAAAAGTAAATCTTGTTAAGTTAAAAAAGCCAACAAACCAGTCTGCCACACAACTACCAACTATATTGTACACAAGTTTACACTCATCCAGTTTGTATTTTAAATCAAGCATATTTTCTTGAAAGATTTCGGAAGCTATTCCCTTTTCTGCATAAGCTTTTTCTGCCCTTTTTGAAAGGCACACAAAGATTAAAAACTCAACTGTAAATTCATGCAAATATAAAGCTGTGGCAATTTCATCAGCAATGGCAATTATTTTATTATAATCGCAATTAACACTTTTGTTATACAATTCCATTGCCTGATCAAGTAGTTTAGAAGTTTCAGAATTATTAGTTATTTTTTCATATGTATTAATTAAAAACTCAGAATCTTCCTCATTGTAGTTATAGAATTCAAAGAAACCTTTAATATAATCTTTTAAACTCATTTTTATACCTCTTGCTAAATTTCCTTTTCTTTTTTATACTATACATTTTATGACTATGTAAAATCAGTGTATATTCAGATGCCACCAAATCATTTTACCAGGAGCAAAAATGCTTGCTCGCAAGGGCATTTTTCGACGCCGTCAATTGACACAGTGCTCGAAAGAGCACAAAAGAGCGTCAGCTCTTGAGAATTTTATGTAATAAAATTCTGTATGTGTCAATTATATCATTAAAATGCAAAAATAACAACCCTAAAACGTATTTTTGTTTAAAAAACAGAGTTTACAGCTTTATGTTTTTTCTTTTTGTATATCTATAACAAAAAGGAAGTCCGTATCTGGACCTCCTTATTATTTTATATTTCCTTAGGTTTGAAACTTGTGGCTTTCAATCTGCTCTTTAAGCATCATATCCTTAACTTTCATAAGTCTTGTGATTGTGCTTCTTTCGTTTTCATCAAGCTTCATAGTTATATACTTGATAGTATCTGTATACTGAGGTATAAGCACATGCTCAAGTGCATTTACTCTACGCCTTGTTTTTTCTATTTCTGCAGACATCATCTGACAGGATTTTTCTATCTCTGCAAGACGCACCATTTTTTCAAACACTTTTCCCAAGGATTCCACCGCATCATCCAAATCTCCCGATGTAAAGCCAAAGCCGTAAGAATATGCATCACTGTCCCTTGCAGAACGCTTTGTTATTTCAAAAACGGGTATATTGACACTCATTACGTTTTTGCTTGTTACATCAAGCTGTAGCTCTTGCTTAGGAAGCATAAGAGATACATCCAGTGCCTGTCCCTGCATTACGCTTCTCGCAACTGATATATGCTTATTTGCTTCGAGAATTGCCTGTTCAACCTCTCGTCGAAGCTCTTTATTCTCTCGTACCATATCAAGAAAACGTCTCATAAGCTCATCTCGTTTATCTTTTAACAGCTTATGTCCTCTCCTTGCTGTAACAAGCTTCTTTTTAAGATTTGTAAGCTCCATTCGGGTTGGATTGACATTCATTACTGCCATTTTTCTTCACTCCCGACCTCACTTTTTATCATAATACATATCAAGAAACTTATCGCTGATACGTTTAAGCTCACTTCGGGGAAGTATTCTCAGAAGCTCCCAGCCTATATCAAGAGTTTCCTCTATGCTTCTGTCCGTTTCATATCCCTGTGAAACATACTTTCTTTCAAACTCATCAGCAAACTTTGCATACAGCTTATCTATTTCTGTAAGTGCCGATTCACCTAAGATTACCATAAGCTCTTTTGCATCCTTTCCTCGTGCATATGCTGAGAAAAGCTGATTCATGGTATTACTGTGGTCTGCCCTTGTTTTTCCCTCACCGATACCCTTATCCTTAAGTCTTGAAAGTGAAGGAAGTACGTCGATAGGCGGAGTAATTCCCTTTCTGTACAGGTCTCTTGCGAGAATAATCTGACCTTCTGTGATATATCCTGTAAGGTCAGGAATGGGGTGAGTCTTATCATCCTCAGGCATAGTAAGAATTGGTATCATTGTGATTGAACCCTTTTTACCCTGCTGACGTCCTGCTCTTTCATAAATGGTTGCAAGGTCGGTATACATATATCCGGGATATCCACGACGCCCCGGAACTTCTTTACGTGCTGCAGACACTTCACGCAAGGCATCTGCGTAGTTTGTAATATCCGTCAGAATTACAAGCACGTGCATATCCTTTTCAAATGCAAGATATTCTGCCGCAGTAAGTGCCATTTTAGGTGTTGCAATTCTTTCAATAGCAGGGTCATTTGCAAGATTTATAAACAGTACTGTTCTGTCAATAGCACCTGTTTCAGTGAAGGACTGAACAAAGTAGTTGGATTCCTCAAAGGTTATACCCATTGCTGCAAATACAACAGCAAACTGCTCGTCTGTTCCTCTAACCTTAGCCTGTCTTGCAATCTGTGCTGCAAGGTTTGCATGTGGAAGACCGGAAGCTGAGAAAATAGGCAATTTCTGTCCTCTTACAAGTGTATTAAGCCCGTCTATTGCCGAAATACCTGTTTGAATAAACTCCTGTGGATAGTTTCTTGCCGCAGGATTTATCGGGCTTCCGTTAACGTCCATTCTTTTATCGGGTATTATTTCCGGTCCATTATCAATAGGTCTTCCAAGTCCGTCAAAAACTCGTCCCAGCATATCCTCGGAAACCCCAAGCTCCATCTGTCTTCCAAGGAACTTTACTGTGCTGTTGGAAAGGTTAATACCTGCTGCATTTTCAAAGAGCTGAACCAGTGCATTACTTCCGTCAATTTCAAGTACTCTGCATCTTCTCTTTTCGCCGTTTTCAAGCTCAATTTCGCCAAGCTCGTTATAGGTAACCCCCTCAACGTCACGCACAAGCATAAGAGGACCCGATACTTCTTCGATTGTTCTATACTGCTTTGGCATATCAGAATTCCTCCTTTTCGATAGTTGTCTGCATCTGTTTTGCAATTTCTTCGCTTATTTTAGCAAATTCCGTATTAATATCCTTTTCCTCAACGTACTTAAATCTTCCGATTTGCTCACGTACTGCAAGAGAAGCTATCTTTTCGATATTTCCTCCCATTGGAAGTGCCTTGTCAGCAGCATCATGGAATGAAAGAATAAGACGCATCATAAGAAGCTGTTTTTCAAGGCTCGTGTATGTGTCTACCTCATGGAATGCAAGCTGATGCAAAAAGTCCTCACGAATACTTCTTGCCGTTTCCATTTTAAGTCTGTCGGAAGCAGAAAGTGCATCCATACCTACAAGCTTTACGATTTCGTCAAGCTCTGCTTCTTCCTGCAAAAGTCCCATCATACGTCCACGCAGTATCATCCAGTCCTCGCTTACGTTAGCTTTAAACCAGTCGGTAAGCAAATCAAGATACAGCGAGTAGCTTGTCAGCCAGTTGATTGCAGGGAAATGACGCTTATAAGCAAGCTTTGCATCAAGTCCCCAGAAAACCTTAACAATTCTCAGCGTTGCCTGAGAAACGGGTTCTGAAATATCACCGCCGGGAGGAGATACCGCACCGATTGCAGACAGTGCCCCCTCTCTGCCTTCGCTTCCAAGAGATATAACACGTCCTGCTCTTTCATAAAACTGTGCAAGACGGCTGCCAAGGTACGCAGGATAGCCTTCTTCACCGGGCATTTCTTCAAGTCGTCCCGACATTTCACGCAGTGCCTCTGCCCATCTTGATGTAGAGTCAGCCATAAGGGCTACAGAATAACCCATATCTCTGAAATACTCTGCGATTGTTATACCTGTATATATAGATGCTTCACGTGCTGCAACGGGCATATCTGAGGTGTTTGCAATAAGCACCGTTCTTTCCATAAGGGATTTACCTGTATGGGGGTCGATAAGCTCAGGGAACTCATTAAGAACGTCTGTCATTTCATTTCCACGCTCGCCACAGCCGATATATACAACTATATCCGCTTCAGCCCACTTTGCAAGCTGATGCTGTGTTACCGTTTTTCCGCTTCCGAATGGACCCGGTATTGCCGCAACGCCACCCTTTGCAATGGGGAACATTGTATCAACAACACGCTGCCCTGTAATAAGCGGCTTATCGGGAGAAAGCTTCTTTGCATAAGGTCTTCCACGTCTTACGGGCCACTTTTGCATAAGACTCATGTTATATTCTCCCTTTTCCGTCTTAATTACACAGACAGTATCGGTAACATGATATTCTCCCTCGTAAACTTTCTCAACAGTACCCTCAACTCCGTAAGGCACCATGATTTTATGCAGAACAACATCGGTTTCCTGTACTGTACCGATTATATCTCCCGCAACAACTTTATCTTTCTCTTTTACAACAGGAGTAAACTTCCATGTAAGCTCTCTTTTAAGAGAAGCAACCTCAACACCTCTTGCAAGGTTATTGCCCGACACCTTCATGATATCGTCAAGAGGACGCTGAATTCCGTCAAAAATACTTCCTATAAGACCCGGTCCAAGCTCTACGCTCATAGGCTCTCCCGTAGATTCAACAGGCTCACCTGTGCCAAGTCCGCTGGTTTCCTCGTATACCTGCACAGATGCCTTATCACCGTGCATTTCAATTATTTCGCCAATCAAACGCTTTTCGCTTACACGAACCACGTCAAACATATTTGCATCACGCATACCCTCTGCTATAACAAGAGGGCCTGATACTTTCAATATCTTTCCGATTGCCATTTTTTTACCTCTCAATACGGATTTTTATTAAGTCTAAGATATAATATCCGAGCCTACCGCCTTTTCAACGGACAAGCTCACGTTTCTCATTCCTATTCCTGTGTTTCCCTTTACGCCTGGTATTGGTATTATTGCAGGAAGCGGAAGATCTCTGTAATGCTCAACATCATCTGCCAAAAGCTCAAAAAGTGACTCTGTAACATATATTACTCCATAACCGCTTTTGGCAAGCTCTCGCAAGGTTTTTGAAGCCTGTGCTTCATCCTCACAGGGAAATATTCCTATTCCAAGACAGGCAAAACCGTATATACTGTCCTTATCGCCGATAACTGCCATTTTATACATACAGTTTACGCACCCTTTCTCTTATGGTTTCAACCGACATACCATTCTTTTTACAGGAAAGAATGATTCTTACTGTTTTTACCTCATTTTCCACTGCAAAATAGTATGCCGCAAGTGGAGCAAGTCCAAGACAGTGGTATTTTGCATCCTTTACGCTGTCTATAAGAATATCGTCAATTTCCTTTTCAAAAGCTGCATAGCTCTTTCTCACACATTCTGCAAGATTACCAAGTGAGAGGAATTTTACGTATTCATAAAATGTATCCTCACCTGAAATGCTCGCCTTTGCAAGTCTTGACACATCCAGAACATCGCATTTTGCAAGGCTATCCATAACAAAGCTCTCGTCCTTACCTGTTCTCATGCATCTCATTGCTATTTTAATATCGTACAGTGCTGTCATTTTATTTGCAAGACTTACTGCAAAAGCGTCCTTACTTTCTTTTGCAAGCCCAAGAATCATTTCAAGACATGCCTTATCAAGAACCATGTCGCAAAGCTGTCCGTCAAGTGTTGTTACAAGCACATCATATGCTTTTTTTACACTTTCCACAAATTTTTCGGGCAGCCTGTCAAATTGCTTTTCAGTAACAGCTTTTACAGCGTCCTTTGTATCAACAATACTTGGTGTCAGTAAAAGTCCGTCTACCGATTTGTTTTGAACCATGCTTTTAAGAATTGCCTTAAAGTTATGAAAATCATTCTTGACTATAAGAAAATCAATACACTTTTTATCGGGTGCTGTGCTATAGATAAGTTCAAATGCTTCTCTCTGTTTTTCGGTAAGAATTTTTTCCTCATCCTCATTTGCAAAATCAGCATATCCACTATCAGCAAACACCTTCAGTGCTTCATTGTAATCAGAAGCAGTAATGGCACTTTCCACTGTAGCCGAGGACAGCAGCTTATTTTCATTTGACCGTATACGTGCTACGGCAAAAGCATATTCGGTATCCTTCATTCAAAGTACCTCCTATGAAAACAAAAGCTTGTTAATTGCATCCTTTATGCTATCTGCATTTTCCTCAAGAAGTGAAGAAAACGTACAGTCAACACGCATTTCGGGATAGTTTATCACAAATCCGCCGTCAGTATCCAGAGTTTGTTGTGAAATTTTAAGCTTCTTACCTTCGCAAAGCCCTTTATTAAGCTCGTTTTCAAAGCCATCAGGAAGTCTGTCCAAGTCTTTTTTACTAAAGCTTACGCTTCCCTCTCCCTTTAGTGCATGCTTTAAGGCAAGTGTTTTAACATAGCCGAAATAAACTTCATCCCGGGCTTTGCACATACTTTCAAGTGCTTTTTCAAGGCAAGTGTCGATAATTTCGCACTTTTTGCCCAGCATCACTCTTTTATACTCAAAATCAGCAGCCGAGTCTGCCTTCGCTTTTTCAGAAACAGATAACTTCTCAAGTGCTTCCTTGTTGTCATTGAGGTACTGCTCTGCTTCACTTTTTGCCTTTTCAAGTATATTATTTGCTTTATCCTTTGCCAAGTTTATTACAGCTTCACACTGAGCATCACTTTGCTCATTGATTTTTGTAATTATATTTGTAAGTCCGTCCATAGGAACTCTCCAATTCAATTATTTTAAACCGTTTACAACGAGAATGGAAACAAGAAGTGCAAGAATTGCATATGTTTCAACCATTGCTGCCATGGTAATTGCCTTACCGTTCTGACTGGGGTTCTTTGCAACAATGCCAACACCTGCCACAGCTGCTCTTGCCTGTGCAATAGCTGAAAAGTAACCAACTATCATGATAGGAAGGCATGCTCCAAAATATGCCCATCCCTGTGCCACTGTAAGATTAAGAGGTGCACCTGAAAGAACGCCAAGCTGACTGAGTACTAGTACTGTTGTAAGAAGTCCGTAAAGACCCTGTGTACCAGGAAGAAGCTGAAGAATAAGAACCTTACTGAACTTTGAAGGGTCTTCTGCAACAACACCTGCTGCCGCCTCACCAACCATACCAACGCCCTTAGCTGATCCAATACCTGCTACCAATGCTGCCAAAACAGCGCCTATAATTGCTATTGCCATACCTGAACTAAACATTATCATTTTCCTCCTTGAATTTAAAGAATTTTGTATTGAATTTCAAAGGCTGGAAGGCTCTGCCTCCGCCCTCATAAAACTTTGAGAACAGTTCAACGAACTGAAGTCTGTTCGTGTGTACATACGCACCAAGCACATTTATTGCCATATTCAACGAATGTCCTACAATAAATACAACTACAAGCAAAATAGCTTTCAGAACCGGATTTTGAATCATCGTTCCAAGCATATTTATAACCGAGCCTATACTTCCTGTTGCAAGACCGAGTGCAAGCAATCTTGAATATGAAAGAATATCCGAAAGATATCCCGATGCAATATTATAAAGTCCGTAAAGACCTCCTCCAAGACGAGCAAGAATATTTTTTGAAGAACGGGAGTTTGTAAGAACTATCAGCACAACACCCGCTATTGCCAGATACTTTGCAATCTCCATTACAATTCTCGGTATACCCGGTGCAAGAATACTTCCCGCCAAAGGTGCAGCACCAAGCACTGTCATCATTATCGGAACTGTATCAAGAATTGCACTTACCTTATCACCTTTTTTCCATTGCATTACACCGAACACAACAAGTCCCAAAAACAAGTGGCATATACCTATTACAAATGAGAACAACAGCAGTTTTATGGGATCCTTTATTGGTTCAAACCACAAAGCAATATTTGGTGGCTGTGCATATCCAAGGAAATTTGTGCAGATAACCTGTACAATATCTCCAAACCAGCTTCCAAAAAGTGCACCCCAGATTGTTGTGGAAATTCCGCAGTAGAAGAACATCTTCATGGTCTTTCTCATATTTCCCTCAACACCTGTTTTCTTAAGAATAAACCATGAGCCTATTGTCATCAAAACACCATATCCTGCATCCGAAAGCATCATACCAAACAGCAAGTAGTAGAAAAATGCCATGATTCCCGACGGATCTACGTCGTTTTTCCCAGGCAGAGCGTACATTTCTGTTATTCCCTCAACAGGCTCAGAAAAGCCGTTATTTGACAATACCACCGGAACATCTTCGTCTTCCTCAGGCTCAGTAAGCACTGCCGCACCGCCGCATTTTTCAACTGTTTTTACGAGCTTTTGCGAGAATTTTTCTGGTACATATCCGCAAACCACCACAGACGACTGTGAAAATGCTGCTTTTGAAAGATTTGTATATTCTTCATACTTTACTGTAAAATAGTCGAAAGCAAATTTCAAACACTCAACATCATTCTGCATTGACCTCAGAGTGTTTTGCGACTGCTCTACACATACATTCAACGACCTGATTTTTTCCCGACATTCCTCTATTCTTTGTCTTACCGGCTTTGAAGAAGCCTCTGTGGGAGGAACAAAGCCCAGACTTCTGAGTGCACCAAGCACTTCCTTTTCACAGTCCTTATGACAAAAAACAACTACTGATGTAATTTCCTTCAGAGCACATACAATTTCAACGTCATACTCTTTTATTTCCGGAATAATTTGTGAAACTTCGCTTAAAAGACGCTCTCTTGAATATTCTCCCGAGAGAGTACCAATAAAGCATACAGCATTTTGTGTTGCTTCACCAAGCATTGATATATCAAGCTTTTCCCACACCTTTAGTGAGCCAAGCTGTGTTTCATTGCGAACAATCTCCGCCTTACTGTCTGCTATACTCTTTTTAAGCTCATTGATTTTATAAGCCTTCTTTACGTAATCATTTATTTTACTGCATTTTTCATTATACTGCTCTTTTGTCAGCTCTTTTCTTCCGGAAAACATGCCGTTTGAACATTTAATTCCGTACTCTGAAAGAGTGTCCATTGCCTGAGCAACTATTGAAATATTTGATTCGTAAATCTGGGTGCTTTCCGCTGTTTTTGAACGAAACAATCTCTCATCCTCTATTGCGTAAAGCTCTGCTATTCCAAGACGCTGCAATTCTTCTATCAGGCTTTTACCGTTTTGCTGTAATGCCGCCGCTTCAAATTTTAACATTTTCAGCTTTGACAAGCTCAACCACCTCCACAAACAGGAATATTTCAAAATCTATAC